>CAXHHS010000064.1:0-15028 GCA_964015645.1 uncultured bacterium | reverse complement strand
TCCGTTAACTCCGCCTATTGCCAATAAATCATGGCGAACTTCATCAATATCAACATCTTTCGGAACGGTTTCCAAAAGTATGTTGAATGCCGCTTTGATGATTCCCCAGGAAGCATAGAATAAAACTAACCCGAACAGCATCCCGAGAATCGGGTCAATGGCCATAAACCCGGTAAATTTGATGACCATAGCGGCAATAATAATGATAATGCTTCCGACGAAGGTTTGCATCACATGCCAAAAAGCGCCTTTCATATTCAGATTGCCTTGTTGCCGTTTGTACATCATTCCGATGGAGATGAACTCCGTTATCAAGCCGCCTATTGCCGCAATAAACATCGGCCCGGTGGGAATTTCAATCTCATTTTGCAAACGCATGTATCCCATATAAAGAACATATATCGCCATTAATAAAAGGAATACACCGTTTAACAGGGCACCGACTATCTCTGCACGCTTTAAGCCAAAGGTGTTATGTTTATCCGCCGCCCTCATGGATATTCTGCCGGCAATTAAGGCAATGAGAATGCCGCCGACTGCCGAGAAGGTATGGAAAGCGTCTGAGATAACGGAAATTGAGCCGGAGTAATATCCCAATCCCAGTTCGATTAAGAAGTAAATACCGGTCATCCATCCGGTTATTTTAAGCACTTTAGCGTCTGCTGCCATTCCGTGCATGGAGTGGCCGGACGCTTCGTTATTAACTGAGTCTATTTTTTCTTTCATAAATTGCCTCGTTATTTGTTAGCTAATGTTATTGATTGAAAAAATCCGGCATTTCAGCAAGGCGATGGTTTCAAACGTAATCGCAAATAACCGTAAGAGTTAAGATATGATACCGGTTGAAATAATCAAAATTTCAGTGGTTCATTGCCCGGATGATACGCTGAAATACCCATCCGAACATCACCCCCAAAATACCAGCATCAAGAATCGCAAAAAGTGTTCCGCTTACGATGGACATAGATTCATCATGAAAGCCCAAAAGCCAGGCAATCAAAAAGGGAAACTGCTGATCGAACATTGCCGGCATTCCGTGGAGTTTAGCAAAGAAGAGATAAATAACGCCCCAGAAAATTGCAAAAACGAGGCCGGTGACTATGGGTAACTTTTGATAAAATTTTTCGAATTTTGTTGTTGGTTGCATATTGAATCTCTCAGTTCATCTATTGCAGTTTTTTACTATTTAGCGCTTGCATCAGGGCATTTTTTAATTCGGTTAAGTCCGATGATTTGATGATATAAGCTGTCGCTCTACAACAGATAGGATTATCCTTGTAATCGGAATAGGCAGAATGAATAATCACCGGAACAGTTGGATTGGCGTTGAATAATTTCCGCAATACGTCAAGCCCCTCCTTGTCGGGCAATCGTAAATCAAGCAGTACCAAATCCGGTCTATAGCGGCAAAACTTTTCAGCGGCATCCAAACCATCTTTTGCTAAAATGACTTCGTATCCCATCTCGGAGATTTCCAGTTCATAAAGCACTCTTTGCGTCCAGTCATCTTCAATGATCAGCACTTTTTCCATTATCAATCTCCAAAGCGGTTTGCAATCATTACACATAAGGGCAGTGAATGCCCAGCGATTGATAGAAAGCATGCGGCACCGGCATCAAAATCAGAAACAGAAGGATAAAAGTAAAAGCGCCGGTTGCCACCCGCCGGGAATCCAGGGGACTGACATCATTCAGCGGTGGGGCGCTTTTGGTGCCGGCGATAAAAAAGACGATAATCGCCCACATCAAGAAGCCACTCCAGACGAAAATACCGAGCAGGAACAACGAAAATAACGCTACCGTTCCGATGGTATCGCCTTTTTTTCTGCCAAACAGGGCGTGGGCAATATGCCCGCCGTCCAATTGGCCGATGGGCAATAGGTTTAATGCAGTGACCAGGAGTCCCAGCCATCCGGCAAAGGCCAGCGGGTGAAGAATGAGTTGATGCCCTTCGGTGATTGCCTCACCCAGGGCTAATTTCGCTACAAGGGCAAACAACACAGAGGACCCTACGCTGGCGCCGCCTTCCATCATACTCACTTCGGCAGACCCCATTACAATGGTAGAAAACTCCAGGCCAATCCAAAGTGCCGGAATAGCAATTACCAGTCCCGCCAATGGACCGGCCACGCCGACGTCAAACAGGGCGCGGCGGTTCTCCGTGAGAGATTTCATCTGGATAAAAGCCCCGAAGGTTCCCAGGGCAAACGGCACCGGAATAAAGTAGGGCAGGGTTACTTTCATCCCGTGCAATCGGGCAGCAACGTAATGTCCCAATTCATGGACGCCGAGAATCAGCATCAATCCCAGGGCGTACGGCAAACCGACAGTAAACTTTTCCGGCTCTATCCATAGATTCACACCCTGGTGGGCGGCGCCGGCCCAGGTAGTGGTAAGCAGCGTTGCCACAAACAACCCCAGGTTCAGCCAGGGAAAGCGGCTCGCGGCTTTTTCGGGTTGGGCGTCAACCGGGGCAAACATTAATATTGTTCTGCCGGCGTCATCTTCCTGCAAAAGCGGTTTTAGCCCGGATGGTTCAAAACGCTCCTTCATTACCCGGTAAGCCCGGTCCGGGTCTCCCAAGAGCCTTCCTTCTATGACGGTTTGTTCACCGACTCTATAATGAGCCAATGGCCGGAAAACATCTTCCGTTGATTTTACGATAGCGGGATCGATAATATTTTCTTCCCCTGCCGCTGCTTCCGGTTCAAGTGTTTCTTCTTTCATCGGCGCTCCTCCCATGAAGAAAAACATTGCCAGGCAGCCCAGGAGCAAAACGAAAAAGAAATATAAAGGGGAAATTTCAACCCCCATGGAGAGAAGCACAAAAACCATTATCAACGGAACCAGGCAGACCAGCAGCATCAGTAAGACATGATTAAATTTTCTATGTTGACTCATCGTTTGATTCTCCTTGATTGTTCAAGATTTGATATTTCCGTTCATTATTCATGCGGTTATTTTAATAATGATGATGGCGTTCAGAACCCTTCTTCTCAGCCTCACCATTCTTTTCATCCGTTTTTTCGTGAGAATGGCGATGATGCGCATGTCCCCCGCAGCCGCCCATACTGCCGTGCCCGCGGTGCATGGCGAACATGAACAGGGCAAATAAAATGATGGCGATTAGAGATTCTGTCATGGTATATCTCCCCAACTTGATCAAGGTTCTTGTTTTAGGTTTCTTTCGAAACAAACATCTTATTTAATTTTCCGCCAGGTCAGGTGTTCATAATAGCTGGACCAGAGCATCCCAAAGGTAAAGGCGAAAATCAGTTCTTCGACAGGAATACCGATGATCTCGATGCCGGAGATAGCGGAGAGCGTCCAAACTTTTTCAACATAACCGGGAGCGAGCAAGGCCAGGGACAGGAAATACACCGCGTAGAACACCAGGAAAAGTATGCCGCTGATCCAGATTTTGGATTTGAGGTCCGGACGGCACCACAGCGCGGCTAACCCGGCCAAAAACATGGAGAGCGTGGCGCTGTAAATAACATTCCAATCGGTAAAGACATAAAGCAGTGGAAAAATAATGAGCGGCGCTATTAAGGTCCAGATATGGAACCGGTGCCGGGAATGGTGTTTTTCGGCTTCGTCCATTTTTTCATGCTCTATCTTAAAAATGAGGTCGTAGAAAACAATACCCAATCCCCCGATCCCAAAACAGAAGATCAGGCTTTCAATATCGAATCCGGTGCGATGCGCTAAATCGAAAAGGGACGGGGGATGCCAGTATTCCGGGACAAACAGCGGCTCGGTTAACCCAAAAGGCATTGTCAATAGACTGGCCCAGAACATCCGTTTTCGCGCTTTCCGGTGAAATAAAAATACAATTAACCAGATCGCCACCAACCCCATAGACCAAACAAACCATACAAGATTTTCAGGCATTTTGAGTTTCCTTTCCCAGCTATAATTAAGAAGAAATGCAGCAATGGAGATCGCCAAAATTCGCTTCCTGGTCACAGGCGATTTTCACCCCTACTATTCATTTCCGAATAACCACCTTTCTGTAAATAGTTATAAATGGAAACAAAAACTACCGCAGCGACAAGTCCATAAACAATAATCAATAAGGCGCCAATAAAGAAGCTGCTCCAACTTAACCATTTGAAACCGGGCAACAGGATTTCCCACAGTTTATACATTGTCCATTGCGGAAAAATCAGGTCAAAAATGATGCACAGGCTATAGGTGATAAGACCAAAACCAATTAACGCAGCAGCAATCGGTTTAAACCGAAACGTGGTTTTTTCACTGTCTTCTATTTTTAACGAAGACTTTTTAGCAAAAAAATTGTAAAGCGGCACTAACGTATATGCGATGTAAAAACTGAGTAGAAATATCTCTAACAATCTTATCAACAAATTAAATGGCATAAACTTATTTAAAGCAAAGGCAATCAGATCCAAGCCTTTTAGCATCGGCCAATGGTCTCCGGGCAAAAACATATGAATACCCATAACGAGCAGGTACATAAATAAGAGAATGAAACTGAGCGCCAGAACAACGGGAAAAGGTTGAATGCGGTTCATAATATGATGCCCCACGTTATTTATTCACGTCCTATTGTTATTTCATCTCCGGGTAAGTGCCCTTCTGGAAGTAGTTGTAAATCGGCACAAACACTGCGGCGATGTAAAGACCGTAAACAATGATGCCCAGCGCTCCGATAAAGAAGCTGCCCCAGCTTATCCAGGTGAATCCGGGCAGGAGAATTTCCCAGAATTTATACATCGCCCATTGGGGAAAAACCAGGTCAAAGACGATGCACAGGATGTAAGTAAGCAGCCCGAAACCGGTTAACGCCAGGGCCACCGGTTTGAATTGAAATGTGTTCATAGTATTTCCTCCTTCTTGTAATGAAGTTTTCTGAATCAAAAAATTGTAAAGCGGGATCACTACATAAGCGGTGTAGAAACTCCCCAGGATAATCTCCAACCACCCCAGCACAAAGCTGCCGGGAGTAAGCCATTGAAAACCAGGAAGCAGCCATTCCCACCCTTGCTTCATGGTGAGACCTCCTTCCGGCACCAACAGGTGAAATACTACGCAGACCAGGTACAAAATCGAGAAAATAAAGGTCAGCGCCAGGGCGACGGGATAGGGACGAATACGGTTCATGATTGTACCTCATTTCTGTTTTAGCGTTCTTTTTAATTGCTGCTCTTTAATGAATGCGTAGATCACCGGAATCACCAGCAGGGCGAGCAGGGTGGCCGTGACCATACCGCCTACCATGGGGGCGGCAATGCGTTTCATTACCGAAGCGCCGGCGCCGCTGCCCCACATGATGGGCAATAACCCGCCGATGATTGCCGCCACGGTCATGATAATCGGCCGGGCGCGTTGGGCGGCGCCTTCGAAGATTGCGGCGGTGATATCTTTTATGTTGTTAATCCCGGTGGATTCCAGGCGCTTCTGGTAGGCCAGTTCCAGGTAGAGCAGCATCAGTACCCCAATCTCCGCCGTTACCCCGCCCAGGGCGATAAACCCGACTCCCACCGCGATGCTCATATCGTAATTGAGAAAATACATCAGCCAGATACCGCCAATCAGCCCGAAGGGTATGGTGAGAAAGGCAATCAGCGTGGGGGTTGCTTTTTTGAAACTGAAATAGAGCAGCAGCAGAATGATGAGCAGGGTTATTGGCACCACCACCATCAAGCGGGCCTGGGCGCGCTGCATGTATTCGTACTGGCCGCTCCAGGACAGGAAATATCCCGGCGGCAGGGTTACATTTTCCGCCACCACCTGTTGGGCTTCCTGAACGTAACTGCCGATGTCACGGTCGCGAATGTCGATAAACACCAGGGCGTTGGGCAGGGCGTTTTCGCTTTTTACTACCTGGGCGCCGCGCTTCACTTCAATCTCCGCTAATTGTTCCAGGGGAATATGCTCGCCGCGCGGGGTTCGCACTAACACCCGGCGAAGTTTGTCAATATCATCGCGTAACTCGCGGGAATACCTTACATTCACCGTGTAGCGTTCCAATCCTTCCACGGTGTTGGTGACCGCCATTCCCCCGATAGCCGATTGCAGCACATCCTGAACGTCTTTGATGGTCAAACCGTAACGGGCAATTTCCTCGCGCTTGATTTGGAAGTCGATATAGTAGCCGCCCACCGCGCGTTCTGCGTAAACGCTGGCAGTGCCCGGCACCATCCCTACCACCCGCTCGATTTCCTGCCCGATTTCCTGGATGGTATTCAAATCCTGCCCGAAAATTTTGATGCCTACGGGAGTGCGGATGCCGGTGGTCAACATATCCAGCCGCGCTTTGATGGGCATCGACCAGGTATTGGTGACGCCCGGCAATTGGGTTGCTGCATCCATTTCCTTGATCAATTTATCGAGGGTCATGCCTGGCCGCCATTCTTCTTCCGGTTTAAGCTGAACGATGGTTTCGATCATGCCCAGGGGCGCATTATCGGTGGCAGTGCTGGCGCGCCCGGCTTTTCCGAAAACCCTTTCTACCTCCGGAAAGCTCTTCAGAATGCGATCCTGCTTTTGGAGAATATCCGAGATTTCGGTGATGGAAACGCCCGGGAAGACCGAGGGCATGGCCAGGATGGTCCCTTCATTCAAGGGCGGCATAAATTCCGAGCCGAGTTGTTTGTAGGGAAAGATCGTCAATACCAGCGTTATAAGGGATACAATGATAACACTTTTTTTAAAGCGCAAAACGAAGCTAACCACCCGGTGATACACTTTATTAATATAGCGGTTGAGAGGGTTCTTTTCTTCCGGCATAATTTTGCCGCGCACCAGGTAGTACATCATTACCGGAACGAGGGTGATTTGCAGCAGTGCTGCCCCGGCCATGGCAAAGGTTTTGGTATAGGCCAGGGGCCGGAAGAGCCTTCCTTCCTGGGCTTCCAGGGCGAAAATGGGCAGAAAGGAAAGCGTAATAATCAAGAGTGAATGAAACAGCGCGTGGCCGACTTCTTTGGAGGCACGGCTGATCAACCCCAGGGAAGTGGCGTGATTGGGATCAGCCTCTATATGCTTGTGGGCATTCTCGATCATCACCACTGCACCGGGAATCATGGCTCCAATAGCGATGGCGATGCCGCCCAGGGACATAATATTGGCGCTGACCCCGATGGCGCTCATCACCACAAAGGCAATCAGAATTCCAATCGGCAGCATCAGGATGGCCACCAGGGCGCTGCGAAAGTGAAGGAGAAATATGATACAAATAATTGCCACAAACAGGCTTTCTTCCAGCAGCTTGCCGGTCAACGCTTCAACGGCGCGCTCAATTAAAGTGCTGCGGTCGTAAGCGGGAACGATTTCCACTCCTTCCGGCAGGCTTTTTTGGACCTCCGCGATCTTCTTTTTGACGTTTTGGATCACCTCTAAAGCGTTTTCCCCGAAGCGCATGATCACGATGCCGCCGACAATTTCCCCGCGCCCGTCCTTTTCCACAATTCCCCGGCGCATCTCCGGGCCCAGGTGAACCGTGGCAACATCCCTGATCAGGATGGGGGTTCCCCGGGCATCGGTGCCAACGGCGATATTGGCAATATCATCCACACTTTGGATGTAGCCCAGGCCGCGGATCAGGTATTCGATGCCGGTCTTTTCCAGGGTTCTGCCGCCCACGTCATTATTGCTGTTTTTTATGGCCATCGAAACGTGCTTGATGGACAGGTCGTAAGCCTGCAATTTGGTGGGATCTATTTCAACCTGGTACTGTTTTACGAATCCCCCGATACCGGCCACTTCCGACACCCCGGGAACGGTAGTCAACTGGTAGCGAATATACCAATCCTGGAGAGAACGCAGCTCGCTGAGATCGTAGCGCTCGCTTTCCACGGTATATTCATAAACCCACCCAACGGCAGTGGCGTCCGGGCCCAGGGTGGGAATCACGCCCTGGGGAAGCTTGTTGAGGGCAAAATTAAGATACTCCAGAACCCGGGAGCGCGCCCAGTACATGTCGGTGCCGTCTTCAAAAATCACAAAAACGAAGGAGAAGCCAAAGAAGGAATACCCGCGTACCACTTTGGTTTTGGGAACCGAAAGCATGGTGGTGGTCAGGGGATAGGTAACCTGCTCTTCCACAATTTGGGGCGCCTGGCCGGGGTATTCGGTGTAAATAATCACCTGCACATCCGACAAATCCGGCAGTGCGTCTAAAGGAGTGTAATAAACAACGTAGACGCCTCCCACAATTAGAAATACGGTGAATAACAATACTACAAAGCGATTGTTCAACGACCATTCGATGATGCGATCTATCATGATTCAGTTCCTTTTCTGTCTGGCTTAACAGCTTAGTTTTTTTTGACAGGATGCACAGGATTGACGGGATTGGTTCTAAGGATAAAGGATTAAGGTTAAATAAATCAGGCAATTCTACTTGGATGACTCTATCCTTCATCCTTTATCCTTTTTAAAAAGCTATCCTGTTCATCCTGTTCATCCTGTCTGAATTCTCTGGCTCACATCTTCATTTTCATCGTTGCAGAACCCAGGCGGCTTTCGGAATCGATCAGAAAGTTGGCGGAGGTCGCCACAATTTCGCCGTCCGCAACACCTTCCAGAACCAGGTAATACCCTTCGGCCTTGATCCCCAGCTTTACTTCCCGCGGTTCAAAAACGCCTTCCGATTTGTTGACAAAGACCAGTTGCCGCTCCCCGGTATCCAGCACCGCATCTTCCGGCAGGGCCAGGCTGCGGTCGGCAATATGGGTGTAGAGCTTTACATTGGCGAACATGCCCGGTTTCAGCTTCCAGCCGGGATTGGGAAATTCGAAACGTATTTTTATAGTGCGGGTTTTTTCTTCCAGGTAAGGATAGATGTAACTGACCTTCCCGCGAAACGTCTCGCCGGGATAGTAGGACAGTTCTAATTCGGCCGGCTGTCCTTCTTTGATAAGCGGAATTTCGTATTCATAAATGTCGGCATATACCCAGACATTGGAAATATCGGCAATGACAAAAAGCTCATGCCCGGAATGAATGTATTTGCCTTCCAGAACATTTTTGGTAATCACAAATCCGCGGCTTGGCGAATGGATCATCATGGTTTTGGTGATGCGTTTGGTATTTTCGAGTTCCCGGATGTGTTTTTCGGGAACATCCCAGAGTTCAAATCTCTGCCGGGTGGATTCCAGCAGCGACGCGGCATCCTGTTCTATTTGCTGAAATTCTGTCGCACCGCTCGCTGTTTTCCCTTGCAGCGCCAGGAGATATTCTTGCTCGGTGGTGACCACTTCCGGGCTGTAGATTTCATACAAACGTTCCCTTTTTTCAACAAACTTCCCGGTATAATCGACATACAGTTTTTCAATCCAGCCGCTGACCTTGGTGCTGATGATGGTTAACAGGCGTTCATCGTAATCAACCCTGCCGATGGTTCTGATAACCTTCTCCAGCTTCCGGTATTGAACCGTATCGACCCGCACACCCAGGGTTTGCAGCCGCCCCGGGGATATTACAATATCCTGTGATTGACTGCTTTTCTCCATGTCCATGGCGGGCATTGTTTGATCCGGGGATTTTTGGGTATCCACCACTTTGTGGCCGGCCTCTTCCGCTGGGGGTTTGGAACCGATCAAATAGTAGATCGCGCCCAGGGCTGCAATTACAATGACCAGCATTAGCCAAAGATTTTTTTTAGCAAGTTTCATTACGGTCTCCTCTTTATTTAGCGGTTTTCCTTCCCGACTCCACCCGGATCAAACGCCAGTGATTCTGATTTTCCTAACTCAAATACAGCCGCCCTTTAACGCTTAAAATTGCGAACAACCGGTATTGAGCTACTTCTTCTCATCATCATCTCCTTCTCGCTGTTGAAGGTATTTTTCGGGATCGTCTTCAAACGCCTTTTTACAGTGTTCACAGCAGAAGAAATATTCCTTGTTTTTATAGGTCGTGCGGGCCGGGGGGTATTTTTCATCTACCTGCATCCCGCAAACTAAATCCTTAACCATTTTATTTGCCTCCTGTTAATTCAGGTTAATGAATGGTTCTTTTCATCCGTTCGACGGAAAGGAGCGGATGGAGCTTCCCTTAAATGCGCAGCGGATTCTTTGCAATGCCGGCACCAGACACAATCACAATCCAGATGCATGCATTGTTTGTCGATCAAGCGGGTTTTGTACCAGCGTCTGGCGATCTGAAAAAGCAGTGCTTTTGAACGGGAAGGCTGGTAGTGGCGCTGCAGGGCTGCTACAACATCTTTTTCTTTTTTTGTCCGGTTTAATATCCAGCGGTACCCCCAGTTTCCCAGGTGAGAAAACAGCCAGCGATTTGCCAGGGAGGTTTCTAACAAAGGTTTGACATGCTGCTTGCAAAGGTCATCGTAAAAGAGGCCGGTTTTGATGCTGACCGCCGCCAGGTAACCGGAAAGCATAGCGTATCTTAAACCGAATCCCCACAGCGCATCCTGGAACCCGGCGTTCTCTCCCACATAGAGAATCCGGCCCTGTTTGACAGCGGAAGGTTTGAGGAAAAAATTGACAAACCCGCCAAACTCTTTTGGATCGCGGACTTCGATATCGACAACGCGTTGCATTGTTTCCAATGCCCGTTGAAAATAATGTTTCTCATTTGGGAAATCCTCAAACAAACAGGTGGCAAAGGTTGCATGATGATTACTTACCAGCAGATAAGCGTAAGCGCGGGGAGCAATACGGTTATCCAGGAAACCAACGCATACATTGGGATGGGATGTTTGAAAAACAATGCCTTTGGCGATGGCGTCTGCCGCTTTGGGGCCGGTTCCGACAATCACCCAGCCGGAAGGCAGGGTTTTCAGTTTGTTATTCCAGCGAATTTCTACCCCTTCGGCAAGGGCCTGCCGTTTTAAACCCTGGTCTAATGTCCATTCCATTCTTCCGCGTTCCACCAGGTAAAAAAGCGGCCGTTCGGTGTTGATGGTTACTTTGCGCTGACCGGGGCCGTAAAAATCCGCTGCCTGGTAAGGTTCGCAGCGAAAATTGACAAACACGCCTACGGTATTCAGAAAATCCAGGGCATCTTCTTCGGTGGACCAATTTTCAATTCCCTGGAAATCGCCCCCGGATAGCCGGGGCCAGCCTGCCTCTGCTTTCTGCTCATGCACCACCACTTCATATTTGGCGCGCGCCAGGTTAATGGCCGCAACCAGGCCAGCAGGGCCGGTGCCGATAATATGTACGCGGCGATCATTCATTGTTAAATTTCCTTCTTTTAGACAGGATGAACAGGATTACAAGTAATTGGAGTAATGGATGAATGAGTAATGAAAGATTGAAGCGAATTTACCGTTCACTTTCCATTAATCCATCACTCCAACACTCCATTAATCCATCCTCATCCTGTCAAAATTTTATCTAAGCAGTTACAGCTTGTCTGGCGAACCGGGGAATAAAGGCGGGCACCTTTTCCCTGTATTGCCGGTAGGCATCGCCAAATTGCGCTTCCACTGCTTTTTCTTCCCGCATCGCCAGGCGATAATAGGCGTACATCATAATAGGCCACATTATTAGCGTGATGAGGGTCGGCCATTGGATCAACATCCCAATCGTGATGAGAAAGAGGCCAGAGTACTGCGGATGGCGCATATAAGCGTAAACTCCATCGGTCACCAATTCGCCTTTCGCCTCATGGATTTTCCTCCAGCCCTTTCCCATCATAATCAACCCGATCAACATGACGAATCCGCCAATCTGGCAAATAATCAATTTCGCCCATTCCGGGGCGCCGAGCAGGGTGCCTAACAGGTGGCCGTTGACATGCTGAAAGGGATCGACGATACCCAGATTGTCTCCGAAAAGGGAAATAAGAAAATAGATGGTCAAGGGGAATCCGTACATCTCGGTAAAGAGAGCGACGATAAAGGCAGCGAAGACGCCGAGGGTTCGCCACTCATACTTTTTTTTCGGGCGCAGAAAGCCTAACACAAAGGCCCCGAAAAGCACCACATTAAAGATCACCATTGACCAGATGCCGTAGTCGTAAGATTCGTGCATGGTTTATTTCCTTTCTTGTTTATGGTAGTTCAAACGCTGCAAAAAAGTGATTATCGTAGCGTTTCAGGTGAATTAAAACGGTGTCCCCGGATTTCAATTGAGAAATAATTTCAATGAAATCATTCACGGTATTCACCGGTACCCGATTAACTTCCCTGATCAAATCCCCGGGACGCAAACCGGATTCAAAAACGGGGCTGTTGGGCAAAACCTCCATAACAACCAGCCCCTTCTCATTGGGATCAATTCTTAAAATTTTGGCGATTTGATCATCTAACGGTTGGACTTTAAAACCGAGTTTTTCGAAAACATCCGCTTTCCGGGCTGGCCTTGCAGGCTCACCGGGCAATTCACCTAAAATAATATTGAGGTCAATTTTTTTCCCCTCGCGGAAGATCAATATTTTTACCGCTGTGCCGGGGGCGCGGCGGGCAATTTCGTTGCGAAGTTGGGTACCGTCTTTCACTTTGCGATTATCCAACTCAAGAATGATGTCCCCGGCTTTGATGCCCGCTTTTTCGGCGGGGCTGCTTTGGGTAATATCCGCTACTAACACCCCGCCGCTGGCGGGAGCATTGAGGGCTTTGGCAAGATTTTCGTCGATGTCCTGAATCAGTACGCCCAACCAACCGCGAACCACTTTTCCTTCTTTAATAAGCGATTCCATAATGCGGCGGGCCATATTAATGGGAACCGCAAAACCGATTCCTTGAAATCCCCCGCTTTGGGAGGCAATAGCGGTATTGATTCCCACCAGCTTTCCATCCAGGTTCACCAGGGCGCCGCCGGAATTACCGGGATTAATAGCTGCGTCAGTTTGAATAAAATCTTCATAATTGGCCAGGCCGACATTGGAGCGTCCTTTGGCGCTCACAATGCCGGCAGTAACGGTTTGCGCTAAGTTTTCGCTCAAAGGGCTGCCAATTGCTAATACCCATTCCCCGGTATGTAAATGATCGGAGTCGCCCAACGCCATCGGCGCCAAATTTTTCTCCTTAACCTTGAGAACGGCAATATCGGTCTTAGCATCAGTACCGATGATTTTGGCTTCTACCTTTTTGCCGTTCAGAAGCATTACTTTTATAGCATCCGCATCGCGCACCACGTGGTAGTTGGTCAGGATATACCCGTCTTCGCTGATGATGACCCCGGATCCCATCCCTTGCAGATGTTGTTCTCTTTCGGGAAAAGAGCGGCCAAAAAAATCGCTAAAAGGCGAGGTATAGGGGTCAGGTTGTTTTACCACTTTGTCGGTAAAGATCGTGACGACGCTGGGATTGGCTTTTTTGGCAATGGCAATGAAGGCGTTATTCAGTTGCCTTGCCACATTGACCGCTTCTTGTGATGCGGGTGAACTTTTTTGCAATGCTGCCTGGGTTTGCGCTTGTACTTCCGATAATCCATCAAAATAGTTGATCGCAATGATACAGATAATAACCGCAATAAGCATGAAAGCCAGGACAGGAACGTAGGTTGATTTTTTCATTTGATGCCTCCTCCACTAATGAGGATTGATATTTTTGAATACTTCTCACAAAATTCGATCCCTCCGCAAACACTTTTTCTCCCTGAGTTATATTTAATCAAGATATGTGCCAGTAAAATGCGGCTGATGCTAAGAACAGGTAAAACAGCGTATTAGGTGATCACAAAGTAAATGGTGTCCTGCATGAATTATTAACTATTAAAGAATATTCTACAAGGAGCTGTAGAATATTCAGCACTATAGATTTTAAGGATTTTGTTGAGAGGGCGTTACTTTCATAACTTTCAATCGTTTGCAAAGTTGCAGGTAGAAAAGAAGCGGCTGGTATATATGACAGATGAAGAATTAATGTTACAATTCGCAGCGGGTAAAGTTGAAGCTTTTGATGAGTTATTTCGCCGCTATGGTCAGAAGATTTATAATCTGTTTCTGCGTTCGTTAGGCAATACGGAAATCTCGCAGGATTTATTGCAGGAATGTTTTATTCGTATGACCGAGGCAAGGCATCGCTACCAACCGCGGAAGGCGTTTTCCAGTTGGTTAATCACTATTGCCATGAATTTGTTAAGAGATAAGTATCGCGAGAAGCGGCGTAGGGAAGCACATTTGAGATTTGACAACCTCAGCGACGAATCCGACCAACCGGCTGATTCTGATATTGATCCGCAAAAAACTCTTGAGCACAGTGAGATGAAAGAGGCTGTAGAAAACGCATTGCAAGATTTGCCTGAAGAACAACGTGAGATCATCATCTTGAGAAAGTATAAAGGTTTATCATTTTCCGAAATAGGTGAAATTTTAAAGACATCACCTGCCGCTGCTAAACAGAAAGCATACCGGGGAATGCAAACACTAAGAAAAAAACTATCCTACTTAAAAGAGGGATAAGAACATGAGCTGTCAAAATATTCAAAATGAAATGATGGAGTTTTTAGGAAATGAACTTTCCGGGGATAAGCAAAAAGCTTTCAAATTGCACCTTACTCACTGTGTATCCTGTGCGGAAACAGTAAAAGAATTTGAATCGGTTTGGAAAACCTTAGATGCCTCGAAAGATCAGCCTGTGCCGGAATCCATCAAAGCAAGGATTTTAAGCAATGCTCGCGAAGTTGCGTTCGTGGCGAATGGAAATTTAACCTTAAATCTTTGGGGTTCTTTAAAAGGGCTTCTGAAATCCATGACGCCCATTTTTATGGGACTGCTGACAACCACTGTCTTTGCCCTCATCCTGTCGTTTCGCATCGACCTTGAACTAATTCATCCGCTGGGGTTAACCGTCGCCGGGGCTTTATGGACCGGGCTTTTTGCGCTGGTCTTTTACCTTTTCTCAATCGGCAGCAGCCAGAAGGAACCCTCCTGGAAATTTCTGGCGCAAGCCTCGTTAATTGCCGTCGGCATCTTTCTTTTGTTGACCTTTATCAACCCGCTACCTCATTCGGTGCGATTTTGCAGCAATTACCAGCTCACTCAACCGCTAATAGAACGGCTTTCTACCGGAGGCGCTTATTTCATTTTCGGGAGTTTATACGCCCTCATACCCATGGCAATTGCCGCTTATCTATCCGCCAGCGAG
>CAXHHS010000063.1:0-15040 GCA_964015645.1 uncultured bacterium | reverse complement strand
GCACAATCAAATAATTGTTGATGTTGCCGCCATCATTGCGAAGCAAGCGGATGCTGCCATCCGAACCGGCAGCAAAAATATCCTGATCCCCGTCGTTATCATAATCCGCAACAACGACCTGGCCAAATCCGCCAGCAAATTCCGGCAACAGGGATGAGGCGTTCAAAAATCCCCCTTCACCATTGTTATAAAAGAGCCAAAGGCCGTTGATTTTTTTATCCGGCGATGCGCTTTTACCCGCAATTAACAGGTCTTGAAATCCATCGTTATCAGCATCAAAAAACACAGCGTGGAGGCCGGAAAGACCTTGAATGTTTGCAAAAGTGCTGTCCGATCCGGCATCCGCCTCAAACGTACCGCCCTCTCCCGTGAGGCTGCCTTTGTTGAGCAACAGCGAATGGTTTTTTCCATCTAAATCCGTGATAAACAAATCCAGGTACCCGTCATTGTTGTAGTCGGCAGCGGCAATTGCGCCGGAACTGCCGGTTGTAGAAAGACCATTTTGCCCGGAAATCTCCCGGAAAAAACTTCGCCGTAAATTATCGTAGTAGCGATTACTGGCATCTTCGTTGACGACGAACAGATCGATGTCACCGTCATCATCAAAATCGCCGAAAACGGCGTCCCGGCTTTTGTTCTGTAATCCGGCAATGCCTGATTCGTCAGCAATTTCGACAAATGTGCCATCGGAGTTATTTCGATATAGACGGTTTTGGGAGGCTGCGGCGATAAACAAATCCAAATCACCCTCTAAATCGAGATCGACAAATAGTGCTGTCTGATCCTGGGTTCCGGTTTGAATTCCAGTAGAAGCAGTTACATCGCGAAAAACGCCTTCCCCGGCATTTTGATACAATTTGTTAGCCTGCGAATTGGTGATAAATAAGTCGAGGTATCCATCGTTATCGTAATCAGCAAAAATAGCCGAGATATCCTTGCCGGAATGTGACACGCCGGCAGTTGAGGCAATATCGCTAAATTTGCCATTTTCGTTCACAAACAGGTATTGCCGGCTGTTTCCATTTTGAGGATGCCAGCGGGAGACAAAAATATCCTGGTCGCCATCGCTATCGAAATCGGCAACCGAAAATATGGCGGATGCGGTTTCGCCCTCGGAAACGATCTCCAATCCGCTGTTCGTTGTTACATCGGTAAATCTAAGTGCATCAGGAATACCGGTTTTTTCTTGCACCGGCGGGTGTACATTCAGACTAAAGCGCTGGATTGGCAGCCCGGTGTAGGTTCCATCTTTTCCGGTCAACTTGGCAATAGCGGCCTGGAAAAACGGTGTCGCTTTCATCAAATTATGAAAACCGCGAGCGGAAGCCCGCGCTGCCCGGGTGTTTCCATTGCGCATAAAATCGAGACTTTTTTGGAAAATCTCATCCGACCCCTTTGGCAACTCCGGTAAAATTTGACGGATAATTTCCATTTGCTCCAGCGCATTGCCGGGCTTTCCGTTTCGCAGTAATAACTCGATTAATTGAAGCCGCCCTGCAACGTTAGCCGGTAAGGTATTTACAACCTCTATCATATATTCTTCCGCCCTGGGGTGATTGGCAAATTCCTGGGAATTAATAAAATATTGCGCCAACTGGTATTGCATTAAAACATTACCGGGATGTTTTTTTAGCGCATTTTGGAGCAATCCAATCGCCTCGCCGTCCCTTTGGGTTGCGCCATACACCATTGCCATAAGCAAGGAAGCACCGGGATGTTCCGGTTCCCGGTTTAGCGCTTCTTGCAGCCATTTCTCCGCCTGCTCAAGCTCGCCCATTCGTAAATTAGCCAGTCCGATATTGGCATATCCCAGTGGTTCGCGGGCTTCCGTATCAGCCAGGGCCTGAAACTCTTCAATCGCTTTTCCAAGCTCATTTTCTTCCAGGTAGCCCAACCCTAAATTGCGATGGGTAATCATTTGCCGCGCTATTTCCGGAGCGACAGCAATTTCGGTTTCGCAGCTAAATAAGAGGGAAAATAAAGAAAAGATAATGAGGTTTAGATTTCGCATAATGTTTTCAATTTCGCTATTAAGGGTTTTAGTCTGTTTTATTTTTATCACATAGTCTTTTACGTTTTTGTATTTCAATGAAAATTAGTCAAGCTAATTCGTAAGTTAATCCAAATATAGCCACTCAAGCTGTCAACTCGGAGTTTTTTCAACTTGTGATTTACATTTTTGGATATTTCTAATCCCAGGTCATTTCCGGCAACACTTCTTTTTGTACTTCAAACATCTCATTCATCAAATGCACAGCGTTGTGATAAGAATGCGCAGTGGGATCTAGCAGCAGCGCTTGCAGGAGTTTGTTACGGGATTTCTCCTGAAAAGCCCCCACCAATAATTGATTGATACTGATTTGCGTTCGAAGCAGCGCAAGCGCGGCTTCCGGTAATTGCGGCATTTTCTTAGGCTTTAACCCGTTTTTGTTGACGGTAGCGGGTATTTCGACAACGGCGTTTTTGGGAAGCCCGGGAACAAATTGCTCGTAATTGGGAATGTTGACGGCGGCTAATTCGTACTCCAAATTGCAAACCAGTCCTTCGATAATCGGAATTGCCAATTCACCGGAGGGTAAAATTTCACCAGGCTCCGGTTCCGAATGATCATTATAAATTGCTTCTATAGGCGTTTTCGAATAAAGCGGAATAGATGTTGGATTGCCATCAACATTGTAAACAAAAGTAGGTGCTTTATTTTCTTTCCAGGGATCGGATTGTAACGGGTCGTAAAAATATTGCAGCTTTTCAGCAGCTAAAAATGGCGAGGCCCAGCGAATATATTCTCCGATATGATTTGTACCCGGTGAAGGATAAAGACCAAAAACACGGAATAATATTCGGCTTAAGGCGATTTCATCCCATTCCGCCAGCCAGTGCGCTTTACGTTCTACTTCTTTTAACCTGGGATAAAGATCTTCCCCGGTTTTTGCATGATGAATGCTATGAAACCAGCTAAAATGGTTTAACCCGCTGGCATAGGCTTGCAGATCATGAACATCCATATCCAAAAAGCGGGCGATTTGTTGTTTTCCCATAAACACGCCGTGGCACAGGCCGACGGTTTTAATATCCGAACAACGAGCTAACATTTCACAAATTTTAGTGAGTGGATTAGTGTAGTTTAACAACCAGGCATCCAGGCAGATGCGTTCCATCGTTTTGGCGATGTTGAACATCGGTTGAAAATTACGCAGGGCATGAAATAATCCGCCGGGGCCGCCGTTTTCTCCATAAATTTGCTGAAAGCCGTATTTCCGGGGAATATGAAAATCCTGCGACCAGTAAAAATAGCGATTTATTTCGATTGCGGTGATGACAAAATTCGCATTTTCCAGGGCTGCTTCTAAATCCGTTGTATGAGAAATTTCTACGGTTCGATTTAAGTGACGAGCAATATTTTCCGCATATTGTTGATGTTCCGGTAACTCTTTTTCGTTAATATCCATCAACATCAATTGCAAATCACAATCGCAAAGTGCATCACTTAGCAGAATATCTCGAATACTTGCCGGCCCGAACTCTTTACTGCCAGCGCCAATTAGGGTTATTTTGAGGGTCATAAAACTAAAAGTACTTTTTTGCAAAATAAATTTTGTGGCATAAGCCACCACTTACGTGGCACTCCTTTATAATACTCCAGCAATCCGTTACTCCATCACACTTCATCAGAATCGGATTTCGACATCCTGAAAAACTTCAACGCCCCAGCTAACGCTGCTATGGCCGCCAGCGCTAATCCCCCTCCCCAAAGATAGCTTGCAGTGGAAAAATATCCAATACTTAGCAAACCGGAATAAATGAAAGTGACGCCCATAATCCAGCCAATCCAGCGCTGTTTACCGGTCGCATCGGTTTGGATTTCGGGATGCTGTTTGGCAATGCTTCCCCACCAACCGCCAGGGCGAACTTTGATATAGAATTTTTCCAGCACTTCCTGCGAATCCGGTTTTGTTACAAAGGCAACGATAATCCAGATTGCGGTGCAAATCATTAGAATAATGCCGGCGCGAATTAAATTGTAATCCTCGGTGTAAAGCGTTCCCAGGCTGATGGCAGTACTGTTCGAAATAATTCCTATCGTATTAAACAGCGATAATATTAAGTTTCCATTTGCCAACACCAGCGAGCCAAGCATAGCGCTGATTTCCGCCCAGGCATTGACTCGCCACCAGTACCAACGCAGCGCCCAGACAATTGCCATACCGGCGGTTAAATCGATAATGTAAATCCAGGCGCTTTCAATAGATTCCATGAAATAGGCCGTGAGCATGGCAAAACCGACCAGGACTAAAATGGAGATTCGGGAAGCGTTAACATAGTGTGATTGAGGTGCTTCTTTTCTGAAGAATCGTTTGTAAATATCGTTAACCAGGTAAGAGCCGCCCCAGCAAAGATGGGTGTCCATAGTGCTCATAAACGCTGCTAAAAAAGACGCTACCAGCATCCCTTTTAAACCCACCGGCATCAGTTCGGAGAGCATCATTGGATATGCCAATTCAGGATCGGCTGCAAGGGCTGGAACGGCTTCGGAAATCGGGAACATCACTAACGAGCCAAGCCCTACAATTACCCAGGGCCAGGTCATAACGGTAACGCCCAAAAAGCCCCACCAAAATGCTGCTAGCATGGCGCTTTTATCATTCTTTGTGGCGAAGAGTCGCTGTGCCGGATAACCGTCGTGGCCGCTGCGGCTCCATAAAACGAAGATCAGGCAAAGATAGGAGACGAATTCCAGCGGCGAGAGATGGGCGGGATTGGGTAGAATATCCAGTGTGCCGGGCGGCGCATCGCTCAAATTACGGATAGCCTCAACCATTTCCGCCGGGCCGCCTAATTTTACCAGCACAATTCCCGCTAAAATTATCGATCCGATAAGCCCGACGGTAAACTGGAATAAATCCGTTACCACCACTCCCCACAAGCCGGATGCAACGGTGTAAATAACTGCCAAAATACCGCATACAAAAAGCGTAAATACCGCATTCCATCCCAACAGCACCTGGGCAAATTTCACCATTGCCAGCATAACCCATCCCATTACGATGCAATTACGCACAACGCCGTGGTAAATAGCAGCAACCACTCGCAGTGCAGTTGCGGATTTACCGGAGTAGCGCAATTCCATAAACTCCGCATCGGTGAGAATATTTGCCCGGCGCCAAAATTTGGCGAAGAAAAATACCAGCAGCATTAAACCACCGGCTTCGTACCACCAAAGCCAGTTGCCGAAAATACCGTGTTGGCGAACTAAGGAAGCGGTTGCCAACGGCGCATCCGTTGCAAACCAGGTAGCGGCAATGGAGGTTCCTGCCATCCACCAGGTTAATGAGCGGCCAGCGACGAAATATTCCTCCATATTTTGGCTGGCGCGGCGAGTAAACCAGAGACCCAATATAAATGTAACCAGGCCGTAAATTCCGATAACGATCCAATCGAGAGTAACAAGTTGCATAGGCGCTCATTCGTTAGGTTTACAGAAGTATATTAACGATGTCCATAACGATCAAATTCAAACGATATAGCGGCAAGTTCTCCATCTACCAGGCAAATAGCGTTCGGATGCTGCCACAAGACAGAAGCCGGAAAGTTTGGTGTAATTTTCTTTTCTCGTAATCTTTTCAGAGCCGTTTTTTTCTTCTTCCCCGTGATAATTAAAATTATTTGTTTTGATTTCAGAATATCCCCAATTCCAAGCGAAATTCCTATAGTTGGCCGGGAATCGAGAGATTTTACCATTTGGTGATTTCGGGTTTCGGGTTGGAGCGATACTACATGCGTGCGAGTTGTAAACGAACCGGCGGGTTCGTTAAACCCCAAATGCCCATTTTGGCCGATGCCCAAAATGCAGATATCGATTGGCCCGAATTCATCTAAAAACCGATCCGCCCGCTGGCATTCATCTTCCGGAAAGGCGGAGGCACCATCGAACAGAAACACATTTTCATGAGAAATTTTCAAAGGCGTAACTAGCTGTTTTTGAATAAAATATGTGCAGCTTGATGGATGTGTTTGCGGCAGGCCGATCCATTCGTCTAATTGAATAATTTTCATACGGTTCAAATAACCGGGATGTGCCTTTTCATAATCCGCAAACAATTGATACGTGTGTTTGGGACTGTACCCGGTAGCAATGCAAACCAGGGATGACGGCTTAGCACGAAGCGCTTGTAAGATCATTTTCGAAGCGTATTTGCTTAAAGCAGTGTAATGGGAAAAAATTTCAAACCGCATTTAAGATTTTATGTTTAAATATTGCAAATGGCAACCGCAATTTTGGAATCGGCCGTTCCGTAATACAAAAACCATCTGTTGTTAAAATAGACCAGGCCCTCTAAAAAACATACATTGTTCACCTGGCCGGTGATTTCATATTCGCGTTCCGGATAGAAAAAATAGTGTTCCGTTCGGTTTAATAATTGACCGGGGTTGGCAGGATTTAATAACGCCTGGCCGGCAGCATAAGTACCGTTCGGCAGAGTTGCATCCCCGGTATTCGAATTGTTTTTACTATTGTAAATTAACAAGATGCCGTCTTCGCGAAGTAATGCCGGTGGCCCCGGCTCTACCAGTTCGCTGTCAAAATAATTTTTTCGCGGCCCGAAAGCGTGGGCGAGTTCACCATTTTCCATTTCTAATGGATACCAGTCGATGAGATTGTCAGATGTCGCTATAAAGATATTGGTATCGCCCCAATACATCCAATAGCGGCCATTAATTTTAGTTGCGATCAGGCGGCTATTTTCCAGCGTGCAAACAATTGATCCGGATTTTGACCAGGTATCGCGATATTTTCCTTCATAAGCATTCCCGAAGGCCAGCCCACGCTTTTCCCACTGAAATAAATCATTCGATGTAGCGACGCAAAGGCGGGCGGTTTTTCCATCGTAAGTTGTATAGGTCATGTAATAAATACCGTTTTCATCTTCCACAACTCGGGGATCTTCGCAGCCGCCTTCCCATTCGTAAGCCTTCATAAAATCATTATCGGGATAAAGAACGGGGTGAGGATGTTTGATGAAGGTTTTACCATCCAGGCTTTCGGCAATACCGATTCGCGATGTTCCGTTGAATTTTCCGATTGAATCTTCTGCGCGATAAAGCAAATAAATTTTATCGCCCCGAACAACCGCAGCCGGATTAAAAACATCCTTTTCTTCCCAAAACACCAATTCATTTCTAACCGGGCAGTAAAATGTTAATTCGCCGGAATTAACAAGGCAGGGATTTATGCCGTCTTGTTTAATAAATGGTTCGAGAGTCCAGTTCTGTTCCTGGCGATGGTCTGAGCACGAAACCATTAATAGAGTTAATCCGCAAAATGTTATCCAAAGAAAGATTCCCTTGTTTTTAAAATAGCAAACCATTGATATCCCCAGGGTTATTTGGTTTTCTCTTCCCCAAATTGTTCGTCCGATATTTTGTGGGTTTTAACAACTGACGTTACACGGCCAATGGGAAAGCACCGCGTTGTCATTGCGAGGCGGGCGTCTTTTGCCCGGTGAAGAAATCTCTTGCCGCATAGAGGAGATTGCTTCACCGCTCCACTCTTCACAATAACAACGCGGAACATCAGTTAATAACCTCGGCTACCGAATATATCCCAAATACTTGTTCTGTATCTCCAGCATGTGGGAGAGCATTTTATCAGCAGCCGCAACTTTATCTACGATGGGATCGACTAACAACGCTTGTAAGGCAACGTCTCGCGAACCGCTTAAAACGGTCTCCGCAGTTAAGCGATGGATGGCAACCTGGTTTTGCAGCAAGCCGGTAAAACCGGGCGGCAGCATATCGCCAATAGGAATTCCCTGTATACCATTTTTGCTAATGGTTGCAGGAACTTCTACTGCAATAAAATTTGGTAAATCCGCTATAAACCCCTGGTTAGGAATATTGACTGCCGCTTCGATATAACTCTCGTCTTCCAGAATTCCCTCCATAATCGGCACAACCCGTTCGGTTAATTTCAGGGCGATTCGGGGTTGAGAATTCATCACATATACTTTGTAGGCATTGTAGAAATCGAGAATGCCCTTGTGGTCAACCGTTTCGTAAGCCCAGGGAATGTATTCGCCGAAGTGGCTATCGGTGGTGATGGGCAGGAGGTTAAATTTTTCCATAATCGTTCTAAAAAGCCCTCGCTCATGCCAGGCGCCTTTTCTGAGCGGCACTGATTCCTCGCCCTGCTGTTCCTGGGGCGATAACAATGGTTGGGCAAGGTCTTTAAAATATGCCGGGGCTTTTTCCATAACTTCGGGATAAAGGTCTTCCCCGGTTTCTTGATGCCTCACTTCCAACATCACGCTAAAATGATTTAATCCGCCGGCTTGCACTTGCAGTTTTTCGAAGGGGATATCGAGGATTTTCGGTAGATGCCGTTCCAGGGATGCGATTTCATGACATAAGCCGATAAATTTCAAACCCGGGTATTTGAGATGAACCGTCGTGCAAATGCGGCTCATCGGGTTACTGAAATTAAAGATAAATGCATTCGGGCAAATTTCGGCAATATCGCCGCATATTTCCAAAATTGGCGGAATAATTCTCAGGGAGTGGAAAAACCCGCCCGGCCCGCCATTTTCGCCGTATACCTGGCGCATGCCGTATTGCAACGGAACCTGCCAATCTTGCTCCCACAGCTCAAACCGGTTGCCGATTTCGATGGAAATAATACAGAAATCAGCCCCGGCCAATGCTTCCTTGCGGTCGGTTGTGGCGGAAATGGTAAATGGCAATTGGTGGCTTTCGATAAACTCCTGGCCGGTTTTAGCGACCGTTGCCATCGTTTTCGGGTTAATATCATGCAATACAATGTGAGCATCGCGTTTGCGAAAAATTTCGCTCTGAAAAATATCGCCTAACGTGCCATACCCAAACTGGGCGCTGCCAGCGCCGATTAATACGATCCTGGGGTTTTCCAAGCTCATTTTTATCTCCTTTCTTGATCTATTTTATTTAGAATTACTTTCCTCAGATCTTAACAAGATATCCAAACCACCGATAAGCGTTTCTGCTATTTCTATTACGCGGTCGCCTTTTGAAATGACATGCATTAAATCGTTTAACTGCTGCTCCATTCCGGGGGGAGTTTCCTTGCATAGTTTTATAGCTATCTCGGCAAGCCGTTTTTCACCAGGGTGTGGAATTTTATTCACAGCAAACAAAATATCAAAATAGCTTGCCAAAAGCGCCGCCACCCGGTGATTAATACTTATCCAATCATTCCGTGCAACAGCTTTTTTTAACTGGTTCATATATGATGAAACTGTTTGCCGCAGAATCGGATGGTTTTTCGCAATAATTGCCCGTTTTAGCGCTTCCGGGTAGGGCTGCCTGGCCTCTTGTTGTAATTTCCGGTACCAGCCGCTTCGGTCGTAGAGCGCTTGCGACAATATTACATTATGCCAAAAGCAGGTGCTGTAACCAACGGATGCTTCATGTCGCTTCAATATTCGGTTTAGCTGTTTTTCTATCCAATCAACGCTTCGGAACATCACATCTACATGGATGCCTGTTACGGTATCTATCCATTCATCCCCGGGTTCCCAGAATTGATTATTGACTTCCGCATATTCCGAATTTGCCTTCGCAATATTAGTACGAGCCTCCAGTGGTATTTCCGCCCTTGTATAAACGTATAAATCGATATCAGAACCTCGATCAGCTACGCCGGAAGTAAGTGAGCCTGCCAATACGACAGCTTCAACTTCCGGCACCTTGCCGTAGCGTTCCGCTATAGCATGAGCAAGCACCAGATGAGGGGTTTTCTCTTTTTCCATGAACTGCCTGTTCTTTCCTAGCCTTCAATTGTTTTTATTGATTGAATATCGACATCAATCCCCTTCAGCAATAAAGGAAATCGCAGCTCCGCCGCCTTCCGCCAATCTTAATTCGAGATCGTCCTTGTAGGTTACTGTTTTTTTCCCTATATCAATCGCAGTCGGATTGTTATCCCAATGGGCATCGCTTGCATCAGCATAAATCGTTGCAGTATATTTTTTACCCCGATCAAGAAAATCAAGTTTAACCTTAAACTCCCGGGCGTTTTCATCTGTTACACTTCCCAGGAACCAATTACCGGTTCCCCGCTCTTTCCGTACGATGGTGACATATTCGCCGATTTCGCCGTTGAGCACTTTGCTTTCATCCCAATCCACTCCCACATCGTGGATAAACTGAAAGGCCGGCTGGTTTTCGTAGTTTTCGATCAAATCTGCGGCCATTTGAATGGGGCTGTAAATCACTACATACAGCGCCAACTGCTGCGCCAGAGTGGTATTGACCTGGTTTTTATCGGAATATTGAGTGAATTTTATATCGAAAATTCCAGGGGTAAAATCAATCGGCCCGGCTAACATTCGCGTAAAGGGTACGATGGCCAAATGCTCCGGTGGATTGCCGCCTTCCGCGCTCCAGGCATTAAACTCCTGGCCACGCAATCCTTCGCGGGAGATCATATTGGGATAAGTTCTCCGGATACCGGTGGCTTTAATCGGCTCGTGCGCGTTGACCATTACTTGATATTTCGCCGCCGTTTCCAGCACCTTGCGATAATGATTGATCATCCACTGGCCATGGTGGCGCTCCTCTTTGGGAATAATTGGTCCCACGTAGCCGGTTTTCACAGCGTGAATCCCCAGGCGCTTGCAGAGCGCGAAAGCAGTGTCCAATTGCTGCTCGTAGGTGCGCGGCGCAGCGGAGGTTTCGTGGTGCATAACGATTTCCACACCCTTTTCTCTGGCATATTTCACCACACCCTCCAAATCATAATCGGGATAGGGCGTTACAAAATCGAATACGCCTTCGCGGTCATCAAAACCGATCCAGTGTTCCCAGCCGGTATTCCAGCCTTCCACCAAAACCGCACCGATACCATTGTTTGCCGCAAAATCGATGTAGCGTTTGGCATTTTCTGTCGTAGCGCCATGCTTGCCGCTGACCATATCCCAGGAACTTTTGCCCAGGTGCATTTCCCACCAAATACCCACATACTTGGTAGGCTTTATCCAGGAAACATCATCCAGTATGTTCGGCTCGTTCAAATTGACGATCAATTTGGATTCGATTAAATCCCCAGCACGCCCGGCAATTTGGATGGTTCGCCAGGGCGTTGCGAAAGGCGCCTGCCGCTTCACTTTGGAGCCATCGGGAGCGCCGACCAATTCGCTTTGCAGCAACAGGTTTTCGGTATCTACTTTTAAGGTCATACCGGAATAATTCGTTAGCGCTGCTTCGTGAAAACTCAAGTACAATCCATCCGCGGTTTTCATGGTAACGGGCGTGTTAACGGCATTCTCCGGGATATAGGTTTGCGCCAGGTTAGGGTGATCGCGTTTGGCAATAGCGTCAATTTCGCTGACTTTTGTGGTGCTATATAAATGCTCGTAAATGTCCCAATCGCCGGGAATCCACCAGCAGGTATGGTCCCCGGTGAGGTTAAATTGAGTGTTTTCATCCATAATGACAACCTCTTTTAAGCTCTCCTGCTCCGGAAATCCATAGCGAAATCCCAGGCCGTCGTCATACACTCGAAAAACGACATCAAGCCGGCGATTGGGCGGCTGCGACTCTTTCAATTGCACCTGCATTTGGTTGTAGTGATTGACAACATTTCGCTGCTCTCCCCAGGGCATTTCCCAGGTTTCATTCGAATCGCTGTGAGTGATATTCTCGATAACAAACCCCTTTTCCAGCGGAGCGGCATCCCGGAATTCAAACCCCATGGTAGACGTATCGATCACCACAGATTTTTTATAGCGGGCGAGATATGCCGGTTGACCGTCCGACGTAAGGAAAAAGTCTACCCGGATTTTGCAATCTGGTGATTCGACGGATTTTGAATACTCACCGAAATCACCACAAGCAGACAGCATGAGGAGCAATAAAATTATGCTGAGATGTGTTTTCAGTTTTAGAAAAAGATCGCATTTAGTTTTTTTTGCCTTCATTTATATCCCCTTTTTTTATCCGACTTTTTAAAGTAGAGGAGAGATTTGGTAATTCATCGCCGATAGTGAAACCCTTCTATTGTTTGATATAAACCCGGTATTCCCAGGGCATCAGTTCCATTTGTAGAGATTGGCCCGGTGAAATCGTAAGAGAGACATCTTTTTTCATTTGCCGGTATTGACCGGTTAATGACTCGCCCTTTAGCGCAGCGGTTTGTGGTTTGCCGGTTAAATTGAACACGGCCAGAGTTTTATCGCCATCTTTTTCGCGGGTGAAGGCAAATATAGCGTTATCATTACCGGATTTTACCCGTACCATCTCCCCGCCAAAATCCCCGTTCCACAATGCTTTATTGGTTTGATTGAGATTGAGTAGCGTTTTATACAGATCGAAGAACGCATGCTCGCGCCACTCAATCACATCTTTCTCAAAAAAGGCCAGACGCCTGTCCAAACCAGCTTCCTGCCCGCTATATACCAGCGGCATCCCCGGAACCATCGCCGATAAAACAGCAAATGTTTCGGCAGCATCTCCCAATCGTTCAAAAACCGTTCCATTCCAGGAATTCTCATCATGATTGGAAGTGAATTGCATCCGGTAAGCATCTGCCGGATAACGCTGGCGATCTTTTTCCAGAAATACGGCTACCGAATCGGCGTTTTTTTCTCCTTTCGCCACAGCATTCATTACATGATGAAATCCCCAACCGTAGGTCATATCGAATGCTTCGTGAAGCGCCGGGCCATCCCATTCCGCCAGAAAAAATACTGGTTTGATTTTGTCAAGCTCAGCGCGCGCTGCCCGCCAAAAATCCAATGGCACACCGCCAGCATAGTCGCAGCGATAGCCATCGATATTGAACTCTTGTACCCAATATAACATGGCATCGATCATCGCTGTGCGCATATCATGGTTGCCGAAATTCAAATCGACCACGTCGTTCCAATCCGGCACCGGCGGAATCATGTTGCCATTTTCATCTTTTGTGAACCATTCCGGATGCTCGGTTACCCAGGGGTGATCCCAGGCAGTATGGTTGGCGACCCAATCGAGGATGAGGTACATATCCATTTCGTGTACCTTCTCAACCAGGCGTTTAAAATCGTCGTGCGTGCCGTGTTCGGGATTGACGCCTTTGTAATCTTTAATCGCATAATAACTGCCAAGCAAGCCTTTGCGGTCTTTTTCGCCAATTGGGTGAATCGGCATCAGCCAGAGGATTTCTACGCCCATTTCTTTTAACCGGGGTAAATGCTTCTCAAATTCGGCAAAGGTCCCGGCTTGCGAATATTGGCGGAGGTTCACTTCATAAATCGTCGCGTTGGCGCTCCACTCCGGCGGTTGTTTTGTTACGCTCTGAAGTGTGGTAACAATGGGCGCCGCGGGTTGGCTGGCAGTATCCGGGGTGCATTGCCAACTTATTAAAACGATTAAACTTAGGGCACCAAACAATATCCATTTTTTCATCTAAAATTTACCCCCTGTTTTTTCTGATTTTATTTGAGCAGTAACATTCGGCGGGTTTGGATAAAATTGCCGGCGCGGATTTGGTAGAAATAGATTCCGCTATTCACCGGTTCGCCAAGCTCGTTATTGCCATTCCAGGTAATTGTTTTAAAGCCGGCATTCTCTATGCCCTGAACCAGGGTTTTAACACGCCTTCCCAATACATCAAAAATTACAAGCGTCACACCGGCTCGTTCGGGAAGATCATATTGTATGACTGTAGAGAGATTGAAGGGATTGGGGAAGTTTTGCGCTAAAAAATAACCTGATGGAATTTCCGAATCGCTGCCGGAGCCGTTTAGAACAGGAGATATTGCGTACCCGATTTCCCCTTTTTGCCCCCGGGCAGCAAACGTAAAGCTGGTGTACCAGAGATGATAAAAATCTTCAATTTGGAGAACAGCGGTAGTAAGATAGGAACTTCCCCAGGCAGGGCTGGTGTCAATAATCGGGTTGTCCGGGGATTTTTCCCATTTAATGCCATCCATCGATATGGCGTAGCCGACTAATTGGGAAGACAAAGAGGCTTCCGGCCTTCCCGCGTACCACATTTGGTATCCGGTCGTTGTTTTCAGAATAGCAGGCGTCCATACTCTCAGGGAGTCCCACTCATCAAAGCTGCCGATTTTTAATACCGGATCACTGTTTGAAAATGGCGTCCCAATTGTAGCGGGGTCGTCATATTTTACCCAATGAATTCCATCGGTTGAGGTTGCCAGGCCAATTTGGATTTCCGAACCCGGCCAGTTTCCCCGGCCACCCCAATACCACATTTTGTAAGCCTCACTTTCTTTTACGACCGCCCCTGGCCCCAAAATGTTGCTATCCCAATCACCTGTTGATCCCCGGTCGAGTACTGGGGTTGGATGCCGTTTCCAATTTAACCCATCAGGTGAAGTGGCATACCCAATACTGGTTGATGGCGTGCCGCCTGCGCCATACCATAGTTTGAATATATCTCCGTCTTTGATGACGACCGGGGAAAGAACTGCTCCCTTTTCCCAGGTCAATTCGGATGACAACACCGGGTTACCGGAATACCGCCGCCACGTTCTACCGGCACGAGACCAGGCATATCCAATTTGAACGGTTCCGGCGCCTAACGCATCATTGCTCCCGGTGTACCACATGCGTAAGGTATCCCCGTCTTTTATCACCGTGGGCCAAAAAACCGTACCGCTATCCCATTCTCCTTCAACACCAAAACTTAACACCGGCTGGTCGGTAAAATGTTTCCAATCAGTTTGCGCCGTCAGTTCCGTTGGGGAAAGAACTGCAAAGAGAAACATAGATATATTGAGTGTTATAAACCATTTCATAATCGTAACCGGGATGAGTTGACAGAATCCGAAAACTTCTCCTTATTTTATTAGCAACATCTTGTGCGATTGGATAAAATTACCGGCGCGAATTTGGTACAGGTAAATGCCGCTGCCAACAGGCCGGTTAAATTCGTCAGTAGCATTCCACCTAATGGACTTAAAACCGGCTCCCTCCAGGCCATCAATTAAGGTTTTAACGCGCCTGCCCAGCATGTCATAAACTTTGAGGGTAATTTTTCCGGTTTCGGGGAGAGTATAGT
>CAXHHS010000062.1:0-15045 GCA_964015645.1 uncultured bacterium | reverse complement strand
CAAATAAAACAGGGACGCTATTTTGTGAATAGCCGAGAAGCGGTCGTATGGGAATATTTGCCACCTGCCAGGGCTTCATTATCTTACATATTTACGAATTCTTTAAAAGGCGGAAACGCTTATGGGCGAAGAAAAATTGAAGGTGCAGTAAATAATCGCCTTGCAATTCGACTGATAACGCTTTTACAGGCGACACTTTACATGTCGGTAAGTTTTATAGTGATGCTGATCCGCTACCCGGTACGAAAACGCCGAATTCAATGGATGATTAAACTGGCATCAAACCTGGGCCGGTTATTGGCTGCTTTTAACTGGCATTATGTTAAATATGGCCATAATTCATAATAAGGAGAAATTGATGGGCAGAATACAACAGATTATTAATGAATTCGCGGATCATAAAGCACAGTTAAAAGTATTGGAAGCGGGGTGTGGTTCAATCAGTAAAGTCGAGTTTCCGCGCAATACTCATATCACAGGAATTGATATTTCCGAAAACCAGCTTCGGCGAAATACGCTTATCGATGAAAAAATATTGGGCGATATTCAATATTATCGATTCAAGCCGAAATCATTTGATATCATCATTAGCTGGTACGTTCTGGAACATGTCCCCAGGCCAGAACTGGCATTAAAAAGTTTTGCCGAAGCGATAAAAGAAGGTGGGCTGGTTATTTTCGCAGTGCCAAACGTGTTCTCCTTAAAAGGTTTTATTACTAAGTTTACGCCGCACTGGTTTCATGTGTTCATTTACAAATATCTGCATGGTTGGAAAGATGCCGGGAAAAGTGACATCGGCCCTTTTAAAGCGTACCTGCGGTTTTCTATTGCGCCGTTATCCATTAAAAATTTTGCCCGTAAAAACGGTTTTCAAATCGAACTTTTTTCTACATTCGATGCCTTTAATTACTGGGTGGGCACATCGATAAAAGAGAAGAGCAAATTGGGATATTTGTTCATCAAAAACCTTCTTGCATTTTTGAAAACGATTAGTTTCGGCAAGATCGGGGATAGTGAATTCGCCGTTGTTTTAAAAAAGCAGGAAGCGCATACTGTTTTGCAAGAGGAAGAATCACTCAGTATTTCATGAACTCGATCTACCAAGTATTTATAAAATTTGTTAAAAACTCTTAGCATATTCACAGGAGAAAATATTGTGGAAGCCTCTGAAAAATTGTTGTCAGCCTACATTCATCATGGGCATAGCCGGGTGCAGGGATGGCTCTCCAAAGGCGCAATTTCTTTAATTAGCGCTGTTGGTGAAATTCAATCAAGGATGCGGTTAAAAGGGCATGTAAGTGAAATTGGCGTTCATCATGGAAAATTGTTTGTTCTTTTATATCTAATGCTTCGGAAATCAGAAAAGGCCGTCGCAGTCGATATATTTGAGAATGCGGAACTGAATGTTGACGCTTCCGGGAAAGGGAACAAGAGTGTTTTTTTAAGAAACGTAAAAAGATTTTCCGGTGATACTTCGCGGTTAAAAATAATTCACCAAAGTTCAACGCAAATTAGCCATAAGGATATTATAGAATCTGTTGGGGGAACGGTGCGACTGTTTTCTGTGGATGGCGGGCACACCGCAGAAATAACCTACTACGATTTGATGACGGCAAATAATTCATTGTGTGAAGGTGGTGTGATTATATTGGATGATTATTTCAGCGAAAGCTGGCCGGAAGTTTCTGAAGGTACAAACAAGTTTTTTTATACCAATAAAAACAATCGCCTGACGCCTTTTTTAATTGGCGGCAACAAACTACTATTTACCACCGGCAGAAGCTATGCACGCAGGTATATTGACGCGCTTCAGAATTATAAGCTGGGCGAAAGCCATAAACTTTCCCGGTTATTTGGTGAGCCTGTGCTTTGCGCAGATTTTACACCGCCAACGCTCCGTAAAAGATTTGAGCAAACATGGCTCTGGAAATACTTACGGAAAAGACAGGCAGGAAAGTTAATTAAAACATTAGTTTATAGGATGTAACCTCTTAAAATACAAATAGATATGAAACTGCTATGACAAATTGGGTAAATAGAGATTGTCATTATTCCGAATATATGAACTTGCCGAGAACCGAAGGCTCGATTTACGCCAGCCTTGCAAAACTCTCATTTGTTATTTTTCTTTTTTTTATGTTTTTTGGGACTTCACTTCCATTTCGTGATAGGATAACGGAAGTGGATGACATTGGCACTTCCAATATTGTTAACCAGGTAGTTTATACATTGCTATTTTTGATATCCTTTTTTTCCTTGCTGCCGAAAACGAGGGATGTCGTTGCAATCATTAAAAAAGAAAAATTTCTGTTTCTTTTTTTGTTATGGTGTTTTGCAAGCCTGGCCTGGTCGGATTATAGTTTTGTCTCTTTCAAAAGGCTATTCCGGGATGTTGTGATAATAACTGTCTGTTTTGCCGCCCTTGTGCATAGTACTTCGGTTGATGAACTTCTTAAATACTTTAAATATATTCTCTTCTTTTACATTCTCATTACGGTGCTATCAATTGTGATTGTACCTGGAGCCACGGATGAGTATGGGCAATGGCGCGGCCTGGCGACACACAAAAATCACCTGGGACAAGTTAGCCTGGTGAGTGCCATGATCTGGTTTTACGCGATGCGCCAGGAGAAATTCCCGGGAAAAGTGCTGGGATTCATAATGCTATTACTGTCTGTAATTTTGCTTTTGGGATCATCGAGCATGACGTCTTTATTGACTTTCGCCCTGGTCACCGCAATTGGAATAATTTTGTTTTTTGATAATTTTTTTAAACCGCTTGGTGTTGGAAGGTTATTTTCCTTTTTGATAATAACATCGCTGGTTTGTATTGGAAGCGCAATTATGACATTTGGGGCGGATATGATCAACGACTTTTTTTATGCTTTAGGTAAAGATATTACGTTTACCGGGAGAACGGACTTTTGGGCTGATATTTTTATTGATAATACGAAAAATCACTTGCTTCTCGGAACAGGTTTCGGCGGGTTCTGGGTCGTGGATAATCCCAATCTACTGGATTTGTACGAAGTATATAATTGGCTGCCCAACCAGGGGCATAATGGCTACCTCGATATCTTGAACGAAACGGGGATTGTCGGTTTATTGTTATTTGCCTTAATGGTATGCTGCTATTTCATTAATTTAACAAAGCTCAAAAGCTCGAATCTCTGGAAATGGTTCATCATCGCAACATTAATTCTAAATTTACAAGAATCGACCATTCTTCGACACGGAATTTTAACTGGCGTTTTGTTTGTGTTTGCTTATTTAGCGCTTTATACACAGCTTTACAAAGATGAGCAATTTTCCTTTTATAAAAATTCTCGCTCGCAAGAGAGAGAAACCTCACGGCTAATCGAAGCCCATTAGTTGCTGAAATTAATTGCCCTGTGATGAAATTCTAAGGTTGCTGGGTGTTGCGGGCGCTGTATTATCAACATTGCCGCCAGCGTATTCAAACGCACCCATGTCCCAACTGCCATCCTGTGCTCTCGAAACCCCGTTTTGATCGACATCAAAAGGCGCTCCTAACGCCACACCGGTGTTAATTGCCGGCGAGCCGGGCTGCAAGGAAAAATCACGAGTCTCAATCTCCGCAAATAATGGATCGACCCTGTCTATGCCATGTACCGCCGCTCCTACCGCCCGTAACTGACCGATGGTTCTGTTGCCGCTGCTCCCGAAAAAAACAATTTTACCGGAAGAGTTGAGGAAGCCATATAAATTATAATCAAGGTCGGAATTGTTGTTCAAGTTATTCCCCAGGTGAACGCCTTTACCGGGGTAGTTGCCAACAAAAATATTGTTTTTGATAATCGCATCACCATCATCGATCATTAAAACATTGGGGCTGTTGCCGCCTATAAAGGTGTTGTTGTAGATTCTTAACCTCGCATTCGCCTCGAACTCCAGGTAGCCAAATGTATTAAAAAACTGCTGTGCGTAAGGTGTATAAATAACATTATTGTAAATAGTGTAAGTACCATAACAAGTTGAAGACCAAATTCCATTATTATCCAGGGCATTGGTAACATTTTGCTCGATATAATTATTGCTGATCGTTGGATTGGTTTCTTTATAAAGCTGAATACCGTCGCTGTGAGGAGTGGGGTGATTGTTGTTGATGACAACATTGCATTTATCCACCTGGTTATTATCGCCAAATTGGAGATAAATGGCATCTGTCTGATGATTATATGCTCCAATATCTGTAGCAACCTGGCAATTGCTGATTAATCCGTTTGAAATATTCTCCCAATGAATTCCCCTGCCAACCCGAATATTGGCGCGCAGGTTTTTCACCGTAAAATAACTGCCATTTCTAATTCGCAGGGATTGATTGTTTCTATCAAAGTGAAGGTTTTCAATCGTGATATAACTGCGGCCGTTGCTGGAAACGCCATATCGCTGGTAATTTCCATCAATCAAAACCGTTCCGTTGTGGCCGGAATCCTTGCCTTTGGTAATTACAATTGGATTTTGAGAAGCGCCGGATTTGCCGATGGTTAATTGTTCGAAATAGGTTTTGGATGTTGAACCGCCGGAAATATAAATTGTATCCCCGGGAGAAATTGCATTCCAATTAATATTTGAAAAACTACTCCAGGCAGTGGCCCAGGAAGCTCCATTACCGTTGCCGGAATTGACATTATCCACATAAAACGGTTGGGCGTTTAAGTGTAGCGTAAAAAAAAGCAGAAAAGAAATTAAGGCAACATCCTGTAATTTGGCTCTCATAATGACTCCATCCCTTGTTTTTATCAATGAACCTTCATTGCTTTCTCTATATCGACACTTTTATAAAAATTTAAACCGAAATCCAAATTTATTTCTTAAGTCCATATAAAAATTGAAATAAATCTCTTTTTTTTCTACATTTGTATAGGGCAGGTTATACTGAAAAGGAGCGTATATCCACATTAGAAACCGGTTCTCTACCGTGCACTTTTTTAACATGTCACCCCTGCCGGGGTTTTTGATGTTCTGAGATAGCAAATTCCTATTAACATATCACCCCTGCCGGGGTTTGACAACCGAAAACCGCGGAGCGGTGGCATGTTAATAGTAAAATAGATTAAAAAAACCGCTAAAACCACGTAGTGGTGACATATATTCTCGAAAATCGGCCTTTATACATCAAAATTCAAAAAGTGCACGGTAGAGAAGAAACCGGTTAGGTTTATATTGAAAAGGAGTGGAAATTTATTTTATGAAAAAGACGGTCAAATACGGCATCATCGGTTTTGGATTGCACGCTGTTAAACGGTTTATTCCGGCGTTTTCGCAAACACAACATTCGGAATTAGTTGCCATCCAAAAACGTAACAAAGAAGATGTGCTTGAAAAACAAAAACAGTTTGATATTCCGCTGGGATTTACCGATCCGGTCGATTTAGCGCAATCGCCGGAAGTTGATGCGATTATCGTCGCCTCGCCGCCTGCATTGCACAAGGAACAGGTTATTATCGCTGCGGAGGCGGGAAAACACGTGATGGTTGAAAAACCGATGGCCGTATCTGCAGCGGAATGCGAAGCAATGATAACCGCCTGTCGCAGCAATGGGGCAAAACTGTTCGCGGGGTTTTGTATGCGGTTTACAAGCTCAATGCAAAAAGTGCGGGAAATTATCCACAGCGGCAGGTTAGGTAAAATTAACATTGTTCAGGCATCATTCACTTTCGATGCCTCCATATCGCCGCGAACCTGGCTTAACGACCCGGTTGTCTCTGGTGGCGGGCCAGTGGCGGATTTAGCCTCACATCTTTTGGATATATTGGAATATTTGCTGGAGCAGCCAATCGTTGAAATCACATCAATTATAACCCCACCTTATACAAAAGCAACGATTGAAAAACGTGCGGTAATATCCCTTAAATTTAAAAATGATACCTTAGGAACCGTTACAACTACTTTTGATTTGCCCAAGGAAAAAACACTAGCTTTTTATGGTAGCAAAGCCAAATTATCGATTTGCGATTTTACGGAAGCCGGGGATGAAGTAACGATTGAAATTAGAGAAGATGAAGATACCCGGAAAATAACCGTATTTAACGAAAATCATTTTGCTAAAATGATAGATTCTTTTTCCGAATCAATTTTGGCTGATTTACCGGTTTTGGTTCCCGGTGCAGCCGGGCTGGCCAATCAAATATTGATCGATAAAATTTATAAGCAGGTAAGAGAAAACTAAGACTTTAAATAATTAGCCCACGAAATACTCGAAAAGGCACTAAAAATGATCATAATTTATGAGCCTTTCGCATCTTTTCGTGTATTTCGTGGGTATCAATTTCCTTCACAGGGTTAAAGTCTTAAAGTAAAGTTAACAAATGCTTTTTAAAAATTTATCGTAACGCAATATCAAAATCTATTGTGGGGAAAATCACCTTGTCGAGTTTTTCTTCACCGGTAACTGCATGCAACACTCTATTTAGAAGCGTATCCTGTTTACTCGCCAAATAATCGGTTAAATTCGATGCAATATTTTCAACAACTCCCCGGAATAATACATTGCTCTGTTTGCCGGCTACAATAATTTCAGGCGTAGAACTCACTTGAAATCTCCGGCTTAAGCGCTGTTTGTGGTCGCGGATACATTCGAAGGGTAAATCGTTTTGTCTGGCGAAATCTTTTATCGACTCCGGGCTGGAAAGAGTATTCGGAAAGATGGCATAAAAGGAAATGCCCTGGCTTGAAAATTGGTGATATAAGGTTTTTAATGCCGGAACATAAAACTGCGAAACCGGGCATTGATCAGAAATAAAAACAAAAACAACCGGTGCTTCTCTATACTCTTTTCCGGCTTTGTTTGCGATCAAAATAATCGAAAATAGAAGCAATAAAATAAAAATGATCTTTTTCATGACTTCACCTTACAGTATTAATTCAAAGTTCAAGTTGGTTTATTGCAAGATAGATGCCAGCTTTCGGCTGCTATTGTAAATTGTTTATAATTAATAGCTTAGGAGGCTTATGGCAAATCATTCCTAACCTGGATTCGAGTAATTCTTCTTGTAACTGTACTGATAAGTACAAAAGGAGTGTCAAGCTTTAGCTTGATCAATATCAATCCCTAAAGCATAGAGGTGTCAATCTTACTTTGATTCAATAATAAACTTTACTAGCATATAAGCCCAAAAAAGAAAGCTAAGAGTGAGGCATTCTCCTGTAGCGCTGAGTTAGATATCGCCACCAACATAAACTACTGCTTCTACTTGCATAGGTTATACTAAAAACAACCTGCTTAATTATGCTCTGGAGTTTTTTGGACTATAATGCTAAATGATATTATTCTGCCTTTCTAAAAATTATCTTTTTATATAATGTGATTTACAAGACATTTTATATCGGAACTGAAATTATATTTGGGGCCTCTACACCAAAAAACTCTTTAATGACAAAATTTTAAGGTTATTTTTTATGGAACATATCCTTGATATTGATGGCAAAGACAAAGATCGACTAAACGAATTATTTAGCAAAATAAATAGAGGTAATACAATATTGTTTTTGGGTGCCGGTGCATCAATTGGAGAAAAAAAATATCTTAGTAGCGAATTAATCAACTATTATGAGAGTCAAATTGGGAAATCCTATGAAATTTCCAATATAACGGAATTCGTAGATGTTCTTTCTGCCGACCCTACTTTTAGCAGAGACGGTTTTGATTCTTTTGTCGAGAGTCTGCTCAGAAAATTAACTGTAACCGAAGATCATAAGGTCTTAGCCACAATACCCTGGAAACAAATTATAACAACAAATTGTGATTTACTGATTGAACAGGCATTTGATAGCGTTAGAGAAACATCTGATTTTATGTATGAATTATATCCAGTAAGATCAATTAATGATTACTATTTCACTCCTGATAATACCCAGACCAAATATATAAAGCTTAATGGATGTATCTCAGACAAAAGGAGATACCCTTTGTTGTTTTCGTCGGATGACTTTAATAGAGCAAAAAAATATTACAAAGTTGTTTTACAGGATCTAAGGAATTTATCTGGAAATATCAGTTTCTTAACGATTGGTTATTCTTTCAATGACGAATTCGCAAAGCAATTATTCAAAAAATTTGATTCACATAATTTCCGTGAAAGAAGGTGGATATTTAATGTTGATCCACATATCAATCTTAATAGACTTTCTTATTACTCACAGCAAAGAATCTGTATAATCAAAGCATCGTTTCAGGATTTTTTTAAACGGTATCATGACTGGCATGAACAGAATTGTGAGGCACAGGTAGAAAGAAAAAGAATATCTTTCACAAGTGGTAAAAATAACAAACTTATAATACCTAACAAATTGGCTGCAAAATTAGCCAATTCGATTGTCCAACTAAATTCTAAGTATCATCATGAATTTGTATCTCCAAAAGATTTTTACAAAGGAGCTGAACCAAATTATGAACTAGTATCTAAATTTGTGGATGTCGTAAGATCGGATACACTGAACAGAGTTAAGAAAAAAATATTTAATTTTATAGATGAAGATGGCTCAAAAATGGTTCCGATTGCTTGTCTGACTGGGAGTTTTGGTACGGGCAAATCTACATTTGCCTATCGGCTAATATATGAGTTGAACAATGACTCCGATTTTGATGTAATTGCTTTTGAAATTTTAGATTTTGACAAATTAAGAGTATCTTATCTAACGGAGTTGTTTAAATACTCAAAAACCAAAAACATAATCCTCTACTGTAATTACGTAGAAGTGGACAGCATATTTAAGTCAATTCTAGAATTAAGAAATCGTTTAAGTATTGAACAATTCAATGACTTTAAAGTGTCATTTCTAATTCCCATTAGAGAAAACATTCTTGAAAAGTATAAGCAATTGCGTCATATTAAACGAATTTTGGAAGTGAATGTTGATTCAAATTTAACTGAAACTGAAATAATCGATCTAGTTGAAAAACTAAAAAATGCAGAATTAGTTTATTTTAGAGATATTGGCCAAAGAACACAGTTAGTAGATAAAATTAGAAAAAGATTTGAAGGTGATTCTTTTATTACACTTCTTAACTTAGTTACAGATGGCAACCATATAAATGATCTAAGGGATGCTTACTCTCAACTCTCATCGTCTGCCCAAAAAGCTTTTATATATACTGCTTTACTCCATAAATTTAAAATAATGATGCCTGCTAGTTTGCTAAAGAGTTTAATATCAGGAGAATGGAAAGGGGATTGGGATGACTTCCTCGAGAAAGTAATAAAGGCAGAGGGTAAAGGAATCTTAATTCAGAAAAATGTTGAATCTAAAGGTGCTGATCCTGATTTATATTTTAAAACAAAACATCCTCTTATTTCAGAAGCACTGATCAGCGAAATGATCCGTACAAAAGATATGGAATATGAGTATTATCAAAATATTTTCAAAAAACTAATAATTGGGTCAAAAAATTCTCGTTTGGCAATTGATTTATTAAAATCGATTTTTAGGAAAGACGAGTTCTCGAAAAGTAAACTTAATAAACTTTATGACTTATGTTATAATTCTCTATCTGATGATCCTTACTTTCTTTTGTATTATGCTATTAATTTACAATATAGAAATAGTGAAGCCGATATTAAAAAGGGAATCGAACTACTCATCTATGCAGAATCATTTTTTGAAACAAAGAACCACAGATTTGTTCATAGAAGGGCAGTACTAAATTTTCAATTAGCAAAGATTTATTATAAAAAAGAAGGAAGAGAGTTAAACCTTACATTTAGATATTTGGATGAAGCTAAAGAGCTATTTGAGATAAAGTTGATTTATGATCCATGTTCATCTTACAGTTATGTCGATTCTCTGAAAATGTTGTTCTGGAAATTAAAGCATATTAAACATAGTGATGAAGAAAAAGCCAAAATTCTCATTAAAATTGAAGACAGTATTGATTTAGCTGAAAAAGCTGTGGTGGATGATATTAATCGTATTATCGAATTAAAATCACAATATGCTGAAGAGATTCGAGAGGCAAGATCTAACGAAGAATACAAACAATATTTACAAAACATGTATCAAGATCTAAAAGTAAGACCATATGCGTCTATTTTATTGTTTAATTATTTTGAAACTATTGAGCGAAATCCTATAAGATGTAAACAATTAATAAACGAAATGGAGCATTATACTGATAACAATGAAATTGTAAAATTCCTTTTTAAATATTATGGTAGAAGGTTAAACAATCCTAACATAAGGGTCAAATTTTTTGATTTAAGTAGAGATCATCCAATTATTGAAGAAACCAACCCATTAAGGTTCTATTATTTTACATATATAGCTGAATGTTACAGTCATCACTTTCAATATGCGAAGAATAGTCTACGGAATATAAACTATAAATTTAATTACTTAAATCCCGAATTTCATTACATTTGGACCGAGCCAGAAAAGGATACCCCTAGAGTTTTCGATGGAATCATAGTGAAAAAGCAACATGGTTTCAAAAAGGTGAAAATACCCGAATTGCAACAACAATTCATCTTAGTAAAGAATAAACAAATGAATTATAAGGTTCATACCCACGTTAAGGTTATTCTTCATTTTTACTTATACGGAATTAGAGCTGAGGTAATAAAAGAAAATATTGAGGATAAATGATCTACTCTTTTATTTAAGTATATAGCCGAAGTTTGCTTCTTCAATTTCTAATTTAAAAGTGTACAAAATAAAAAAGCGACCCCGAATTATTCGAGATCGCTTTTTTGAGAGGGGAGGGGAGAGGTAATGAATATCTTTTAAATTAGTTTGAAACCAACTCACCCGAAGCAACATCACCGCTAAATTTTTCTCCGTTTACGGCAATGTTGGCATTTCCGTCACCGCCAAATACGATGTGAATCGACCGCTCAATTTCTTTTTCCAGGTAGGCATCGCCCCGGGTAAAAGTTACGAAAGCAGAATAATTACCGGTAATTTCGCCGCTAATTTTTTTAGACAAATCTCGCCGGCTGCCTCGTGGGCCGGTAACGTCGGTAAGTACCAAATCGAGTTTGTAATCGAGAGTTCGTTCGGCGTTTTTGGTGGTTACGGTATCGGTTGCAGCGCGGCTGTAAGTGCCATTTACAGTTACTAATCTTGTGTTGGTGTTGGTAGCGACCAGGCTGCCAGCCAGATCTTTTAGTTCGTGGGTTAAGCGGCGGGTTTTGTGATAGCCGGTGCCGGAGACGATGTCAAAAGTAATGGTATAAGCGGTATCGCCATTGGTGATATAGTGCTTCTGCGGGTTTCCATCCTGGTTTAGCAACTGAACATTGTAAATGCGTTCGAATTTGGCATAATATGGCCCTGCGGGATTTCCACGTTCCCGGAACAGGGTAATGGTCCAAATGCCATTAATCGAATCATAAACCGCTTCTTTGCTTTCGGTGCCGCTTGATTTGGAAAGCGCGCTAAAGCCTTCGGTTTGGGCCGATTCTAACAAATCGCCGACCTGGTCTACAACGCCACCATTATCTTCGCCGACGGCGCTTGCAACGGATTCTGCGGCATCTTCAGTCGCGCTTAGTCCGGCGGTTTCCGTGTTGTTGACGACACTATCGTCTTTGTTGCAGCCAACAAAAAACGCTGTGATAAACATTAAACATACTGTTAAAAACATACTCAACTTACGGGTTACTAAATTTGCTGATTTCATGATAACTCCTTTGGGTTTTGGTTAATGAGCTACATTTTAATTTTAATTCGCTACGCTGTTGAGTAAGGCAACGGGTATGCCAATTTTAAAAGAGTGCGTCGCAAGTTTAACGTAAACAGTAGTTTAGGGATATTCAACATTTAAATTGTTACATGATCCCCCAGGCACTTTTCATTGAATTGAACCAGGCGGTACAAAGATTCGTCCCGAATTGTAACATCCCAATCGTCCCCAATTCGCTCCCAAACATCCCATGTTTTACACAGCGGTAAAAAAACACCTTATCTTGTCGTTGCAATTTAAATCGTTTACAAAACCGAAAAGGAGCTTGTCATGTCGAATCAATCAAGGTATGTAAAAATGTTAAAACGAGTGCTGCGAGCCAATGCGATTTTCTCAGGAATTTTCGGATTGGTATTTATTTTTGATGCCGGGCCGCTGGAAGACTTTATGGGATTAAACAGCTCGCTGGGCGCAGATGCTTCCTCAATTCTAATCGGGATTGGCATTTCGCTGCTGTTGTTTTCCGCTGGATTATTTATCAACACATCACGCAATGAGATGAATTTGAAAGAGGTGTATGCGACAATTGTGCTGGATGTCGCCTGGGTTGCCGGCAGCGCAATTCTGCTGTTTGCCAACCTCGTTCAATTTACAACCGGCGGCTGGTGGTTCGTCGCGATTCTCGCAGATGTTGTTTCTATTTTCGCAATCCTGCAATTTTATTTCTTACGCAAATCGAATATTGAAATGCAAAATCAAATGCCGCAATTAAAAGTGCAAGGAAGTGAAGTATAAATTGAGGTGAGAAATGTATAAATTACCTCCCGGTTACCCGGAAGAGGTAAATCTAATTTTCCTACGAAATACACGGAAAACACCAACAAGAGTAATTCTGTTATATTTTTTTAGCATATTTCGTGTATTTCGTAGGCTTTATTGCCAAAATACACCAGCCTTACCTACAAAAGAGAATTCGAGGAAGCCTTGAATTCATGGATGAATCCTGATAAATTTCTAACGCCGAATTTATAGGACACAAATGGTGCCAAATGATTTCCAAAATTAAAACGCTGTTAAAGCAGCCTTACCCGTTGAATATCGAGTTTTCAAAAAGCTTTCTGGCAATTATTGTTACCAGCATTTTTATACCGCTATTTCTAATCGTTTTTCAACCGTTTGGTCTCGGGGAAATTAAATCCGACAGCAAAATTTGGTATTTTCTAAGTTATGGGCCATTAACCTTCACGTTTTTGAGTTTCACCTTTTATGGTTTAACAAAACTGTTTCCCGGCATTTTTGATGAAGAAGAGTGGACAGTCGGAAAAGAATCAGCCTGGATTCTGTTTAACGTTTTCTTTGGAGGGCTGGTAACTATTTCATATCACTATGCGACGCCCTTTTGCGAAGCAAGTTATTCGAGCTTATTTCAAAATCTGCTGCAAGCATTTGTCGTCGCGATGATCCCGGAAACACTCTACGTTTTGTCCACTTATAATGCCTTTCTGAAAACCCGCTTGCGCAATGCCGAGAGAGTCAACCAAACCTTGCAATTCGCACCGGAATTAAGAGATGAGAACCATTTAGAACTCGCCTCGGAGAATGGTAAAGAAATCATATCGTTGCCAATCGGAGAGTTGTTGTTTATTCAATCCACAGATAATTATTCCAATGTTGTAAAGCTGGAAAAAGATAACATCAAAAAGACCTTGTTGCGTTCCAGCCTTAAAAAGCTGGAGGTGCAAATCCAAACGCCTTACATTATTCGCTGCCATCGGTCATTTATCGTAAATTTGGCAAAAGTGAAATCAATAAATGGAAACGCCCGGGGATACAAATTATTCCTGGAAAATGTTGCCAATCCAATCCCGGTTGCCCGCGATGCCGGCAGCCGTGTACTGAATATACTCACCGAGCTTGCGGGGGAAAGCGCTCTTTATTCCCGGCGCTCGGCTTAACCCGGTTCAGTGTTCGAAAATGAGAAATACAATATGCACTTAGATTAAGATTCCTTCCATAAATACACTTTGATTTTTTAGATGAACTTCTTTATTTTCCTCCGAATTCGATAACTAATTTTTTGGAGGAGGCTTTTCATGTTTTTACGGCTTAGTATTTACGCTTGCCTTTTTAGTACGCTCCTGTTTTTGATTTCCTGCGCAGTGAACCCGGTAACCGGAAAAAGAGAGTTGATGCTCATTTCCGAATCGGAAGAAATTGCCCTGGGGAAACAATCAGATCCCCAAATAATGGCGCAGTACGGCCTGTACGATGACCCGAAACTCAATCAATATTTGGATGGTATTGGGCAGAGAATGGCAGCGATTTCCCATCGCCCGCATTTGAAATATGAGTTTAAAGTCGTTGATTCACCGATTATCAACGCATTCGCGCTTCCCGGTGGATATGTGTATTTCACGCGGGGTATATTAGCCCATCTAAATAGCGAGGCGGAAATGGCTGGAGTGCTGGGACATGAAATTGGCCATATTACTGCCCGGCATTCGGCACAGAAACTAAGCCAGGCGCAATTTGCCCAATTGGGGTTGGGCGTGGGAACTATCATTTCGCCGGCATTTGCCCAATTCGCCGGGCTGGCGGGAACCGGCGTCCAATTGTTGTTTTTGAAATTTGGCCGGGATGATGAGCGGCAATCCGATCAATTAGGTGTGGACTATTCCACCGAAATTGGATATGATGCGCGAGAAATGGCCAACTTTTTCGGAACGCTCGACCGTATGCACAGCAACAGCGAAGGCGGCAGCTTACCGGGCTGGCTTTCTACCCACCCGCAACCGGAAGAGCGTGTCGGCAACGTTACGCGAATGGCGGAAGAACGCCAGCAAACGCAGGATGCCAGCAAATTAAAGATCAATCGCGATAAATACTTGCAAATGATCGATGGCCTCGTTTATGGTGATGACCCGCGGCATGGTTACGTGGAAAACAATCGATTTTATCACCCCGACCTTAAGTTTCAATACCCGATCCCCACAGGCTGGAAAACGGTAAATACACCTTCCCAGGTGAATATGATTAGCCAGGATCAAAAGGCGATGATGGTTCTAATGGCTTCTTCCGGAACCGATCCGGTGGCAGCAGAAAAATCGTTTGTGGAACAATTTAAAGTAGCCGTATCGAGTTCTAGTGCAAAGACCGTAAACAGTTTTCCCGCTCGTGTAATGTTAGGCAGTGTTGCCCAGCAAGATGGCACGGTTCGGATTATGGCCTATTTTATTAAATATGGCAACTTAACCTATGTTTTTTATGGATATACCTACGAAAACAGCTACAGTAAATTTGCCCCGGTTTTTCAATCTTCCATGGATGGGTTTAAGAAATTAACCGATCAACGCAAAATTAATGTGAAGTCGGATAGGGTACGTGTTAAAACCGTTAATAGA
>CAXHHS010000061.1:0-15059 GCA_964015645.1 uncultured bacterium | reverse complement strand
GTTACCAAGCTCCGTTTAACAACGGTAGAAGCGTTTGGAGAAATCGGCAGCGATGCCGCCATCTCGGCTTTAAAAATCGCCTTAGACGATACCAGTGCACAGGTAAGAGAAGCCGCCGTTTGCATTTTGGGATCGCTTGAAAAAGAGAATAAAGTAGAAGTTTTACAATCCGCCCTTCAAGATTCTGATGAAGCCGTACGCTGGCGCGCCTTCGAGAAATTAAGCGCGGCCTATGATGCACAGGCAATTACCTACCTGATAAAAGCATTAACGGATGAATCCCCCTTTGTTAGAAAAAACGCCGCGGAAGCATTGGCGAAAAGCGACGACACTCGCATTATCAAACCACTGTTTCATTCCCTAAAAGACAGTTGCCCCGATGTTCGACAGGCCGCCTACCTGGCTTTAAATAAAATTCAGAAACGAAATGAAGGGTAATAAAAAGCGGTAAACGGCAAGTAACAGATAGTACTTAAAAAAGGAGTGCGAAATTTATTTCGCAAAACAAAATGAAATATTTTATACGCCAAAAATCCGGGCCAGCGTTTTTAGCTCTAACGCTAAGTATATTAATTTCAATAAACTTACATGCACAGTTAAAACCCACTCCCCATCTTGGTGAAGGCCCGTTTTATCCCCCGGATGATTCCAAAGACATTGGCAACGACTTAACGGCTGTGGATGGAAGCACCGGAATACCGAAGGGACAAATTATCTACATTATCGGAACAGTAAAGAATACCGAAGGCCAACCACTCGCAGGAGCACAAGTCATTATCTGGCAAACCGATGAAGTGGGTAAATACAATCATCCTCGCGAAAACCGCTACACACGCGATGGAAAAAAACTTTCGCTCGACCCCAATTTCCAATATTGGGGGAAAACCGTTACCGATGAAAATGGAAATTATCGCTTTAAAACCATTTTGCCAGGGCATTACGGCGGACGGCCAAATCACATTCACTATAAAATTCGCCATCCGGATTACAGGGTCCTGACCACTGAATTGCATTTTAAGGGCGATCCGAAATTAGATGGCGACTTTGTTACGGATGGATTATCCGAAAACCAGCTTTCGCTGTTAGATGTGGAATTAAAAGATCCGCCGGAAGGGTTTGATGATCCGAATTATCAAGTTGGAAGATTTGATATTGTTTTAAAAAAGTAAAAATTGTTTGGTGTTCCGGTATTCGAGTGCCAGAAATACTTGCCACGAAGTGGTTCCCTTGGAAAACACCGGCACACAAACCATTTCACCGAGTTTACCCGTTAATCACAACCGACTTTATTTCCCGCTACCACACATATTTTTTCTCGAATTAACAGTATTTCTTTGATATTAATCTTCCGCGCTATAATTTCCGATATGCGATGGTTAATCAACATCTATACCGGCTTATTTATTTATTTTCTGCCGGTGTTTTCACAATCCTGGCATATCGTTAATTCCCCAACGCACCAAAACCTGGCACGCCTGGATATGGTTTCTCCCAAACTTGGTTGGGCGGTTTCCTATGATGGCCTAATCCTTCGCTACAACGGCAATTCCTGGGAAATATCAGATTCTTTAAACCATATCGAAGAAACATCATCTCCCAGGGGCGATTCTTTAGGTGGAAATAGTTATCCCTGGGGGGATATTTACACCATTCGCATGACAGGGTCCAATCGCGGTTGGATTGCCATCAACAATATCGACAACCGATATTATCATTTGATCGAATATGACGGGCAAAGCTGGCGGTACCGGGCAGATGCGTTTCCCCTCAAAATTCGCGCCCTGGATTTTTGGAATAACCGTCAGGGAATCGCTGTGGGAGAAGGTGGTGCATTTGAATATCGCGGGCAGCAATGGCTGGTGGAACCCCTGCCGATCAGCCTGGATTTTAGAGCGGTTAAATTTGTAAGTGCCGATCAAATTTTTATCGCCGGTGAAAATGGCGCTGTGTTACAAAAAACGCAATACTGGGCCGTGCTAAAATCGCCAACCTCTGCCCTGCTCCGCGATATGGATTTTATTTCTCCCGATGAAGGCTGGTTTGTAGGAAATGGCGGTACGATTTTACATTATAAAAGTGGAGAACTATTTTCCACAACATCTCCAACAACACTCGATATCTGGGCAATCGACATGCTCTCGGAAAACTCCGGCTTTGCTGTTGGCAAATCCGGTTTGATTCTCCAATACAATGGCGATACCTGGCAGCAAATCGAAGCCTTAACTCAGGCCGATTTGCACGACATCGAAATGGTAGATAAAAAAAACGGTTGGATTGTGGCCGGTAGAGGCGTCATTTTACAATATGGCAAAAACCCCCTGGCGGAAATAAAGCAAGATCCGCATCGTTTTCTATTTCAAGACCAGGTTTACCTGGGAACCCGCCATTTAATGGATTTAATCGATGACGTACAAGGTGTAACTGTGGCTGATTTCAACAACGATCACTTGCCAGATATTTATTTCACCTGTTTGCGCAGCCTCAATCATTTACTGCTAAATCGCGGCAAAGGGTATTATTCCGATTTTACCATCGAATCCGGCACTGGCGGTGATATCGAATCGCGAGTCGGCAAGCGCAAAACCGAATCCGGCTCCCTGGCAGCCGATTTTGACCGCGATGGCGATACGGATATTTTTTTGGCCGGAAAACGCGGCACCACGCGATTGTTAGCCAATAATGGCAAAGCCGCTTTCGAAGATAAATCAACCCTTGCCGGCCTTCCGGAAAATTTAAATATAACTGCCGGTTCCCTGGCAGATGTTAATGAAGATGGTTATCCCGATCTAATTTTGGCTGATGAGTTTGCCGGTTTGCGCCTTTTTTTAAATCAGAAATATAATCGTTTTCAGGAGGCATACCTGGATTCTCTTGCCCTGCCCAAAACAGGCATTAGAGCGCTGGCCGTTACAGATTTCAATGGCGATCACCATACGGATATCGCTATTTTTTTTCAGCAATCCTCCCCGGCTGTTTTATTTAACAACGGTAACGCTCGCTGGCAAAAAGACAACCGGCCCTTCCTCGCAACATCCATATCAAACTTTGTTAGCGCTGCTTGCGTTGCGGATTTTAATAATGACGGAGCTAACGATCTTTTTCTTTGTTCGGAAAATGGGCAGGATGCACTGTTGTTATACAATCCGAACACGCAGCAATTTTCTGATGCCAGCAACATCTGGGGGGTACGGCGGGAAGGCCGCAGTTATTCCGCTGCCGCCGGCGATTACGATTTGGATGGCGACACCGATCTTTTTGTCTCTCGCATTGGCGCGGATTTTTTATATCGCAATGAAAATCACCAAAGATTTACTGAAATAGCGTCTACATCGATGTATTCCAAGTCCGGCTACCTGAGCGGTTACAATACCGGCGCCGCTAATGCCGATATTGATGCAGACGGCGACCTGGATTTGATCGTTGGTAATTTCGATTACTGGTCTTCGCTGCTGGAAAATACCCGCAATGGTTCAAATTATATAACATTAGATTTACGCGGCGTAGAAGATACTCGCGAGGCGCTTGGCGCAAAAATTTGGGTCTGGCCTTCGCAAACGGCTTATTCGCCGGAAGCGCTCGTTGCCTTTCGCGAATTGAATCCTTCCACCGGTTTATTCTCACAAAATTGGAGTGTTACCCATATCGGTTTGGGTAATCACCAACCGGTGAATATTAGAATTCGATTCCTGAATGGCCAGGAAGAAGTTTTGGAAAATATAGTGCCGGGGACCGATTTAGTAATTCATCAGTCAAACCCCTCCGTTCAACTCGCTTACGGAACCGGTCGGGCAATTTTACAATTTTTGAATATTCCGTTTATTCCATTTGAGCTTTTTAAGTTCTTTATTTTTATGATTGTTATCATTCTTAGTGTTCGTTTTATTGAAAACCGCTACCAATGGCGGCCCACGCATATTGTAATTTATTCGCTGGTGCTGGTGGCAATTTACACGACTCTCGCCTTCGTTTTGCCCCGTTCCAACGGAATCCTCTATCACACGCTGCCATTTGGAATGATTTTATTTACCCTGGCAGCATTGATTTCCGTAAATGAGCCGATTCGTAAAACCAACCTGCGGCAAAAACAAATTCAAGAAAAATTGCACCAGGCAAGCAATGCTCTCTCGCGAATTGATGCGGTAGAAGAAGCCATTGATATTGCCGTTAAAACATTGCACCTAATACTGCCATACCGGTTTTTGGTGCTGTATACATATCATGCAAATGGAACCTATTTTCTATGTAAAAAGGCCATCAACATTCAACTACAAACGGCCCATCGGAAAGTAACTCTCACCTCACAGCAAATTGTTCGATTGCAACAGGCAAACTCTCCCGCCGGGCAAAATGAATTGCCACAGTTTTGGCCGGCATTACCGGCGTTTAAAGAAAAAGACATCCTGCTATTCCCGCTAAAGCAGGAAAATGAAATTTTTGGCATTTTAATTCTCAGCCCCAAAGCGCCGGAATTTACTTTAGACCAGCAAACCATTTCGACAATCGATTATTTGTTTTTGCAGTTAACGATTACAATGAAAAATATTCGCATTGTTCGAGAAATGCGCGACCAGGAAACGCTAGCTGCAATTGGCACATTTTCCAGCGGCATTATTCATAATTTGAAAAACCCGGTGGATGGATTGCGGATGATGATCGAAGTGCTCTACCACGATACGCCGCCGGATGGCGCTCGTTATGAATACATCCGGGAACTTTACCTGGGCGTTTTAAAATTAAAAGAAACTCTGCTACAATCTTTTGATGTCGTTCACCAACCCGGTTCTTTGGGAGAAACAGCAGCGATTAACGACCTTATTCGGGAAATCGACACTTATTTTACACAGTTAAATTATCCTGCGCTTCGCCTGGAATTAGATGAAAACATCCATGCCGTTAATGGCAACCAGCCTCAGCTAAAACTGGCATTGGAAAATATTATCGAAAATGCCCTGGAGGCTTCCGGATTTTTGCAGCCGGTTACGGTTCGTACATCATTAAACACCCGGGAAAACGTTATTGAAATTGATATCATCGACAACGGAAGCGGAATTCCCGTAGAACACTTGGATAAAATTTTTGACATGTTCTACTCCACGCGGGGAAAAAATCGCGGTCTTGGATTAACCATTACCCGAAATATCATTAAAAATCATAACGGCTTTATTCGAATGAACAGCGAGGTAGAAATAGGAACCCATTTTACAATTATATTACCGGCAGAAATTGGTGAGGAAAAAACCAAATTATTTGATATGGCCGAAAGGCAGCTTTAAAATGGCAAAAATATTAATCGTTGATGATGAAAGAACCGCCCGTAAAGGGTTGTTTTTTATGCTGCAATCGCTTGCGGAAACACTGCAAGAAGCCGAGAACAAAATCGAAGCCGAGCGAATCCTTCAATCACAAGAGTTCGATTTGGCAATTGTAGATTTACGGCTTCCCAGTGAAACCCAGGGATTGGGATTAATTGGACTGATACATCAAAAATACCCCACAACGCCAATTTTAGTGATGACCGCTTATGGCTCTTTCGAAAGCGCTGTAAAAGCGATGAAAGCCGGGGCGCAGGATTATATAACCAAAGATTTTAGCCGGGAAGAAATTTTTCTAAAGGTAGAAAAGCTCCTGGAAACTCGCCAGGTATGGCAAGCGAATCTTCGTCTATCCGAGCAGATCAAACACATGAAAGAGAATCTACAACTGTTTGACAACCAGGATCAGATCATCGGAGAAAGCCCGGGTATGAAACAGATCCTCGACTTGGCCGTTCGCGCCGGCAAAGATAATGAGTCCACGGTTTTGATTACCGGGGAAAGCGGCACTGGCAAAGAGTTGATTGCCCGCTCGATCCATTTGAACAGCACCTCTCGCAGCCAGGGTAAATTTGTAGTGGTTGATGTTGCCAACATGCCCTCATCGCTTTTGGAAAGCCAGCTTTTTGGGCACGAAAAAGGGGCATTTACCAATGCTCACCAACAACATATTGGCCTGTTCGAAAAAGCGAATAAAGGCACGGTTTTCCTGGATGAAATCGGCGATTTTCCATTGGAATTACAAATTAAACTACTGCGCTTTCTCCAGGAGAAAATGTTTTACCGGGTAGGTGGAACGCAAGTAAAATCGGCAGATGTTCGTATTATTGCCGCCACCAACAAAAACCTGGAGGAGATGATCGAAAACAAGCTGTTTCGGGAAGATTTGTACTACCGCTTAAACGTCGTGCGTATTCATTTACCTGCACTTCAGGAGCGACAGGAGGATATCCCTCTGCTTATCGATTATTTCCGGCGTAAATATGAGCTGCAAAAGGGCCGCACACTACTCTTTCCGGAACCGGTAATTTGGAAGATGTCACAATATCACTGGCCTGGTAATGTCCGGCAGCTTAAAAATTTTATGGAGCGCCTTTACATCACTTGTAGCGATCAGGAAGTAAACGAATCCGATTTGCAATTTTACGATCAAAAAAAAGCTGCGGAAAAAGATTCGCTGTCTGCTGATTTGCTGGATTTACCACTCAAAACAGCCAGACAGCAGTTGATTGAGCGATTTGAAAAAGAATTTTTGAAGCATTATCTCGAAAAATACAATGGGAATATTACCAAAATCGCCTCAATTGTTGGCGAGTCGCGGGAGGGTTTGAGCAAAAAGATTAAGCGTTATGGGTTGAAAAAATACCACTAAGAATTAATTCATATTTTATCTGATATTCACCTACCGTGAAGACACTTTCACCGTTCCTCTCTTTTACACAAAAAATAAATGAAGGATATTCAATGGTTCTCCAATATTTAAAATTTCAAACAAGTATCATTCTATTGCTCTATTTATTTTCAGTAAATATCATCTATTCCCAAATCCCCCAAATAAGCGGCGATTTAAGAAGTGAAATCATCGATATTTCCAATAATATGCCCGGTTCCGGCAGCAATGGATTTGCAAAACCATCATTCTCAACCCGCAGCCAGTGGCGAATGCTAACAAGTCTTCTTCTGGACGACGATTATGAAGCGGCAGATAGTCTTATTCAAATCGATTTTCCATTTTATCAATTAATAGAATACACCGATATCGGGTTCGAAAATAAAACCTATTTTCTTCTGCGGGAAAAAACACCAATTACCCGCGGATGGGGTACGTTTATTATCAATCCCAATTATGATCGGGAAATTGTGATTGAAGTTCCCCATCCGCGTTTCGATTCTAACACCGATCGCCAGGGGGCGGACGTGTTTCGGCGAACTGGTTCCCATTTTTTGATAATGACCGGCACCCACCGCTGCGCCAACAGCGAAGAATCCCCTTGCAGCGGTACTACCGGCGCCTGCGGCGGCTCAGCGCCCTTCCGGGTATCGGACGCCGCTCATTTTGATGAAGCGATTTTTCAAACCACTCACGAAACGATAGCGGCAAAATACCCCCAGGGATATTCGATTAACCTGCACGGCCACGGAAGAAGCAATTGCGAAGACTTTTTTTTGAGCAACGGCCATTCTACGGATTCCAAACAAATATTATTCGACCTGGAAAATAACCTGCTTGCCGAAGGCGGCGTATCCGTTGGCATTGCCGGGGATGGCGTTTCAACCTGTCCCCTAATTGGCAGTACCAACGTGCAGGGGCGGTTTACCAACGGTTCTTCGAATCCTTGCGAGCAAGCCGTATCTTCTACCACCGGCCATTTTATTCATGTTGAACAATCTCGCCGCATTCGCGAGAGCATTACAGAGACTTTGAAGCTAATAAACGCCATCAACGCCAATATCCAACCGCTAACGGCAATCGAGCCGGTAGAAATAACTATCCCGCAAACCTTTGAATTACGAGCGTATCCCAACCCCTTTAACCCGGCCACAACAATCGAATACTCTCTTCCCCAACCGGCTCATGTTGTTTTAAAAATTTATAACAGCCTCGGTGCGGAAGTACAAACATTGGTTAACAAATTACAAAACCGGGGGACACATTCTCACCGTTTTGACGCCACAAACTTAAAAAGCGGTGTTTACTACGCCCGCATTCAAACCACTGTCTTTACCCAAACCATACGGCTTGTGCTGCTAAAATAGTGTGAAAACTCTTTCACGCCAACGAGCCAATAGTGTGAATACGTTTTTACGATTGGCAGTTTCACCACTCTTCGGAGACTACACAACTAATTGTTTATAAAATACTTATAAGCATTGAGGATAATTGGCATTCACCTTGCTTTAGTAGCGTCAAACGCGGGAAGGCATTTGAATGAAAGTGCTCATTGTTGAGGACGAGAAAACAATTCGTAAAGCGCTCGGTTATATGCTTCGCAAAGATGGCTACGAAATCACAGAAGCCCCAAACCCGGTAGATGCGTTAAATATCATTCAACAGCAACTATTCGATTTCATCATTATGGATTTGAATATGCCGATTATTTCCGGCCTGGAATTTATTTCCATGCTAAGAGAGCAAAATAAAGATATCCCCACGATAATTCTCACTTCGGAAGAAATTTCCAACGAACAATTCCGGCAATTGAATCTTCAGCAGCTCAAGATTTTATCAAAAGATTTACCGTTGCCGGAAATCGTCGACGCAATAAAAAATTTTCAGAACCTAACTCACTTACCTAATTCATTCACCAAAGTCCGAGGAGGAAATTTATGAAGAAGGCTACAAATTTTAACCGGGTGTTTTGGCTTTTGGCCGGAATATGCCTGGTATTTAGTTCAACTGTATCCGCGCAGTTTAGCAGGACGATTGTAGCGGATAATGTATTAAACGGCGGCCCCACCTGGTATGGCCACGAGCGAAACGTGACTCGCACAACGGATAACACTGTGGTTGTTACCTGGCAAAACCTTAGCGGGACCGGGGGACAGGTTGTTGGCGCACCGTTTGATGAAGCATTCGGCGTCTGGTCGCTTCCCCTGCAAATTTCTTTTGCCGGTGATGAAGCCGACAAAATCGGCACCATTGCCGATAACAGCGGTAGAATCCATGCCGCCTGGCAGCAGCGGGAACCGGGGGGAACATGGCAAATTTATCATGCCATCAATACCAGTGGAAGCTGGTCCACCCCCGTAAGAGTAAGCCAGGTAGATTCCCTGGATTCCGAAGAATGCGCCATCGAAATTGACAGTAACGGGCGCATTGTAGTAGCCTGGAATACCGATGCGGAGCCTGATGGCCTGGAATGGGTTTTAGCCAGCTTTAGCAGCGATGATGGCGCAACCTGGTCAGTACCTGACACCCTTTCCTCTTCCGATGGCATTATCGACGGTGGCAGCACCACCAGCGGTCGTGCGGCACTTTGGGCTGGCAGCAACGGTCGTTTGGTCGCAGCCTGGCACGAAAACTATCCCGGTCGCGAACGTGAAATTCGGGTAAACCAATATGACGGCACAAATTGGGCTGGTGAAGTGGTTGTCTCCGATACATCCGATACGACTGTTTCCCGCCATTGGCATCCGAATATTTGCATGGACAGCCAGGATAATATTTACGTACTGTTCGCTTCCGACAATGGCACCGGCAGAACCGAACGGCGCATGTTAATGAACAGCAAAGCCTGGGACGCGGAATGGACATTGGCTGTCGATACAATTGCAGTAGAAAACAGCGCAGATTTTTTGACCAATGCCCTCACTATCGATCAAAATGATGTTCTTTACGCCGGCTACAGGAGAGATATTGCTGCCGATACTGTCACCAACAATGACGAAGTTGCTTATCAAACATCTACCGATTTGGGAAAAACCTGGTCGGAACCGGTTGTGCTCAGCCGCCCGAATCACGATGCCGGTTATTTGAGCTTTGTTGGGCATGTATCCGGTAGTGGCGTGGATGCCGTTTGGCGAGAGTCAGCGTCCGAATTTGTTGATAACCAGGATACGACAACAGTGCTGCATGCACTAATCGAATTAACCCCGGTTGGCATTGAGGATGATGGCCTGAATACACCGCAAAGTTTTGCGTTAAGCCAAAATTATCCCAACCCGTTTAATCCCACCACGCAAATCGAATATTCAATTTTTGCAACCGGCAACTATACTTTATCGATCTACAACTTGCTCGGAGAAAAAATTCGTACGTTGATTTCCCAAAAATTAATCTCCGGGGAATACACAGCGGAATGGGATGGTAAAAATAACGTTGGTAAACCGGCCAGCAGCGGTGTTTATTTCTACCGCCTATCCGGCGAAAACCAAACCCTGACGAAAAAGATGATTCTGTTGCGCTAATCAACAGGTTTTAAAAAGCTGTATAGAACCAGGAGTGCAGAATTTATTCTGCAAAATGAATTTTGCACTCCTTTGCCGATTCAATGGAGGCTAAGGTGTTCAAAACATTCATCGCATATTTGTTTTTGCTAATATTGGGGCAGGGAATTCTACTTGCCGGAACCACCGGGAAAATCGCCGGTACCGTTGTCGATAAAGACAGCAACGATCCTCTCATCGGCGTGAACATCGAAATTCTCGGCATCGGAATCGGATCGGCAACGGACGCCGATGGCTACTTTTTTATCAACAACGTTCCCCCGGGAAGCTATGCGCTGCAAGCTACGTATATCGGGTATCAAACACTTCGGATTGAAAATGTTTCCGTCACCGTGGATCACACCACCGAAATCAAAATCACGATGCAACAGACAACGGTAGAAGTGGAAGAAGCAGTCACTGTCGTTGCGGACCGGCCACTGATCCAAAAAGATGAAACCTCCAAACGCACGGTGATTGCCGGCGATCTCATTACCGATAAATTGCCAGTGTCCAGTTTAACGGAAGTGTTATCTTTACAAGCCGGCGTCGTGAAAGATGCTTCCGGCGACCTCCATATTCGCGGGGGGCGAACCGGGGAAATCGGTTATCTAATCGATGGAACCTACGTCCGCAATCCTTTCGATAATAGCATTGGCGGCAATGTTGCTGTCGATGCCATCCAGGAAATGGAAGTAATTTCCGGCGCATTTAACGCGGAATATGGTAACGCGCTCTCCGGGATCGTTAATGTAGTTACCAAAGAGGGAACGCCGGAACTCAAATTCCGCTTTCAATACGAATCGGCAATGTTGAACAGCTCGCCCTACCATCAACGGGATTGGCTGCTAACCACCGACGAGGTAAAGCAGCTTTCCCCGGAACAACAATTGCTTTATTTGGATGAAGTGCGTGACTCCACCGGCGTATCCGCCTACCGCCAGTACCAGCTTTTCGACCACCGGTTTACCTCCGGCAGAACCGGCATTGATCTATTAGGTCGTTTTAACGGCAGCCTCAGTGGGCCGCTTCCCCTAAACGGCAGCTTTTTTATCGCCGGAACCTTTCGCAATGAAGAAAGCCCACTGCCATTTGGCTACGATTTAGACCGGGTTATTTCCGGTAAATTATCCTTTAATCTCGCGCCAACGCTGAAGTTGCAATTCAATGGCGATGTCTCCCGGCGGGAATTTCAGGATTACAATCACCAGTACAAATACTGGCAGACGTTTGAAGAAGCGGATCCCCAGGTTAGCAGTTTTCCCATTTCGGAAGATCGCAAAAACCGCTTTACCGCCCGGTTAACGCATACGTTAAGCAAATCGACATTTTACAACTTGAGCGTTGCGCGGGTTTATAATTACGAAGAAAATATCGTTCCCAACCGCACCGTGATTACTGATCCTAGCAACGGGTCATTGGTTTCCAGCGATTATTTGACACGCGGCTTTGTGCAAGGATTGGACGGCAGTTTCCGCACCGGGGATGTGCGTTACTGGCGCAAAACCGAGTCCACCACTATCGATATCGATGCCGACATGGTCAGCCAAATCAACAGGCACAACCAAGTAAAAGGAGGTCTTGAATTTCGTCAGCACGATCTTTTCCGCCACCGCGTGGGAATGCCACCCCGAGAACGCCTGGAGTTTTTTAATCGCGAACCGGTGGAATTGGCCGCTTACTTACAGGATAAAATCGAACTATCATTCCTAATTGTAAACGTAGGGCTGCGCTACGATTATTTTGATGCCAAAGATGTTTACTTTTCCGATCCCGGTAACATCATAGAAACCGTGACAAACGCATCCGGAGAAAGCGAAATTAGAACGGTTGGTGCAGAGGCCGTTCCAACCAAAAGTAAATTTAGCCCTCGCATCGGGCTGGCCTTTCCGGTATCCGCTACCACGGCGTTCCATTTTTCCTATGGCCAGTTTTTCCAAATTCCGCGCTATTATGATTTGTATCGTAACAACGAAATCGAAGACATTCTCACAAATGATCCCCTGATCGGCAATCCCGGCCTGGAACCGGAAGAAACCACCGCTTTCGAAGTGGGCGTAAAGCAGCAATTGGGTAACGATTATGCTTTCGATGTGACGGCGTATTACAAAGATATTGACAACTTGATTTCCAGTTTTTATTTCTTCTCCGGGCGCGATTATACCGTTTTTATCAATGCTGATTTTGGACGAGTGCAAGGTTTGGATTTAACCTTTTCCAAGCGATATGCTAACTTTTTTTCCGGCGCATTAAACTACTCGTTTATGATAGCGGAAGGCAACGAATCCGATCCGATTGAAGGATTTACCCAATACCGGGAAGATGATGCCCACTTGCGCCCCAATCGCACCTTTCCGTTAGATTTCGACCAGCGGCATAGTTTTAATGTCAATGTTGATCTCAGCTTTCCCCGTGGTTTTGGCCCCTCGGTTTTCGGGTTTAAACTATTAGAAAATCTTTCCGGTAATTTTCTGTTACGAGCAGCAAGCGGCCTTCCCTATACCCCCACCTCGCGCGATCCCGATGCGACGGTAGTACCGGAGCGAAATTCCGGCCGCAAACCCTGGACAAATCAATTTGATATGCGCCTGAACAAACGGCTCTATTTTGGAAAAGTCGGGTTTGATGTATACCTGAAAGCGGAAAATCTTTTCGATAATATCAACACCTTAAGGGTGTGGACGCGAACCGGCAAAGCTTGGGACCAGGGGCCAACATCAAACTTCAGCAAAGACCGCCAGGCCAACCCGGAAAATGTAGACATCCGCCGCCAGATTCGGTTAGGGATGATTTTTCGATTTTAATATCAGGAGTGCAAAATTCATTTTTCACAGAAGATTGCTCCACTGTAAAATAAATTTTGCACCCCTTTCAATCCATCGCGTTCCATAAAAAAGGACAGGTTTATGATTCGCATCTCCAAATTCATTCTAATTCTTTTCATTGCTGCTATTTTTACCGCAGCGGATAATGACCGTAAAGCGGGCAAAAAAGAGGTTGATGATGTTCAATTGGATAAAAAAGCAACCAGCCTTACCAAAACCACCGGCTTTGCCGATGAGGCGGTTGGCGTGCTGGATAAAGGGCAGCTTCAAAATTTGACTATGAATTACGGGCAAATTACCGATACCCGTTTTGAAGATCGCGGCAATGCGCCCACGCAAACGTTTTTCAATTTCCGCTATCCCCGTAAAAATTTTACCGGCCTTGCGGATGATTTTTCCATCTTTTTCGCCGTGCCGGAGAACTCCCAAAACGGTAATAACGGAAATGTAATTGAAGGCTGGACGGATAATGATAATGAAGACTGGATTGCCAAAGATGGCGCATTTGGTGCAACCCACTACAACTCGGCCTCCGATCCCAATCCCCACGCCCCACTGCTGTATCCGCCGGATAACCCGATTACGCCCTACCTGGCGCATAGCGATTTGCAAGTTACCTGGCCGGTAGATGGCAATGGCAATCCCTTTTGGCCCGGCTACTTTCGCCGCGATGCCGAAACCGGGCAAGAAGTGGAAGGAGAATTTGCCTCAGATCGCGATGTGTACGCCGTTTTTACCGACGATAACAATCAATTGGGAAACCCAATCGGCATCGAAGTGGAAATGATGGCCTACAGCTACGGCCGTCCCTATGCCGATAAATTTCAATTCTACGAATTTTTTATTCACAACAACAGCGGCCGCCGGTTGGATAGTTGCTATGTTGGATATTATCACGACCCCGATTGCAGCGATCACGGCGAAGAAATCCTTATTCTGCCGGACCCGCAATTTAACAATCCCGACATCGCGGATATTATCATTCAGCGTGATATTGATGGGGACATCGGCGGAGCAACCCGCCCCAATTCCGTTGGGGTAACGGAAGATTTCTCCTACGGAATGGCCATCTTGGAAACGCCCAAAAATATCGGCGTCACCACCTTTCATTATTATGAAGACTCCGGGCCAACCGAAGATGAGATTCTCTGGCCGATTATCTCTAGCAACCCGCGCGATCCCGACATCGCCGCTTTCGCCGGAAACTTCTTTCACGGCAGCAATCAAAACATCGATGATGTTGGCATGATTCCCAGTTTCGGAAAAGTCGATTGGGTGTATATTGTTGGCTCCGGCCCTTTTAGCATGGAGCCAGGCGAAGTCGTCAAATCCACCATTGTCGTGGCAGTAGGCGATACCGATGCTGACTTGTTAGCACAATTCGACCAGGCATTGGAAATGGCAAAATTTAATTTCATCGGGCCAACCGCACCGCCGGCTCCGGTGCTCTCGGCAGTACCGGGTGATGGGCAGATAACACTGTATTGGGATGACTCTTCCGAGCGGATTCCCGACGCCTTTAGCGGCAACATCGATTTTGAAGGCTACCGTATTTATCGCAGCCAGGATAACGGCCAAACCTGGGGGCAGGAAGTAAACGACGTGCAGGGCAACCTGATCACTTACGTTCCGATTGCCCAATTTGATCTCAACAATGGCATTTCCGGTTTCGATGCCCGCAATCCATTTACTTATTTGGGCGATGATACCGGTTTAAAACATACTTTTGTCGATACCGATGTAAAAAACGGCATCCGTTATTCTTACACCATTGTCGCTTACGATCGCGGCGATGACATTATTTTCTCCCTGGAAACCGCGCGCGGCACCAGCACTGCCGAGCACAATTTTGTAACCGTAACCCCGCAACCAGAATTCTTAGGGAAAATACCGGCGGAAGTCGAGTCTCTGCAACAAACTGCCGGTAATGGCAAAGGCGAAATTCTGTCTCTGATACACATCTCCGAGCCCACGAGACTCCATTGCATCTCGGATG
>CAXHHS010000060.1:0-15166 GCA_964015645.1 uncultured bacterium | reverse complement strand
AGCAATGTTAGCGCACTGCCGGCAGCGGCTAAAAGACGCCTTTATCCCCCGAACCAAAGCGATTGTAACCGTCAACGATATTAGCGATTTCACCCTCAAACAGAAGTTCGATTTAATCATCGCGCCCTTCCGCGTATTGCAAAACCTGGAAACCGATGCCCAGGTAGGGGGATTATTTTTTTGCATCAAAGAGCACCTGAAGCCAAATGGCCGCTGTATATTAAATGTCTTTCATCCCTATTTAGCGCCGGAGAACCTGGCAGATTGGTATAGTGATTCGGAAAAATTAAGCTGGGAAATAACGGTTCCCGGTGGGCGCATTACCTGTCACGATATTCGGCGGCGCCTGGATCTCAAAAATCGTATTTTATACCCCGAGCTAATCTATCGCCATTATGAAGGTGATTCGTTAACGGAAAAAACGGTTTTGAACATCGTGATGCGGTGTTACTACCCGGAAGGGTTTAAGCAACTTATTGCGAGCCATGGGTTTCGCATACTCAGCACCTGGGGCGGATACCACGGGGAACAATACGGAGAAGGGCCGGAATTGATAATTCAGTTTACAAATTGAGCATGTCTTTTTATAGCCCGATTGAATGATGTTATCCCCGCCTTAATTAAGGCGGGGAATTTATCTACTTTTCTTCGTATAAGGTTTTACCGAATCAAAATCATCTTCTTACTCTCTAAAAAACGACCCGATTTTAACCGGTAAATGTAAATTCCCGAAGCCACATCTTGTCCGCGATTATTTTTACCATCCCAAACCAAGAAATGCACACCGGACGGTTGAGAACCGCTAAACAACGTGCGAATCGCTTGTCCCCTATTGTTGTAAATTGCTAATTCTATTGATGTTGATTGCGGCAAACTGTATTGAATGGTTGTTGCAGGATTAAACGGGTTGGGAAAATTCTGTGCCAGCTCGAATTGAGTTGGCAGCCCCGTCACCGGATCAATCGCAGTAGCGATACCCGGCGGCAGGTAAACTCGGTTAACGTTTAAACCATCAGTGCGGTTTAAATTTACCGCACCGCCACCGACAACGTAAATAGAGTCATTCAACGTCGCAACTCCCATAAACGAAACCGGGCTGGGCATCGATGCCATTTCTTCCCAATTATCCGTTGCTGGATCGTATTCCAGGGTGCGGGACAGCGGCGTGTTGGGAGTGCCGCCAAAAACATACATTTTTCCCTGCACAAAAACCGCATCAATGCCAACGCGGGCAACCGGCATATTTTGTTTGATTTCCCAGCCATTTGTGGCGGGATCATAAACCTCCAGGGCATTTTGGGGAACAACGCCGCCGGATAAAAAGTAACCGCCGGCAACATAAATTTTGCCATCGTAAGCAGCGGCGGTTAAACCGGAGCGCGGGGTAGGAATAGTTGCCGCCGAAGACCAATCGTTAGCCTGTGGATCGTATACGCGGTGAATCGTTAGCGCTGAACTGCTCGCCCCGCCGAGCACATGAATATTCCCATTTAGTTCGGCCGCAGTTAGGGCACCGCGATTGTTGGGCATCGATGCTTTTTCCTCCCATGAATCGCCAGCGGGATCATATTCAAAAACGCGATTGGTGGGATTAAAGGGAAACGGTCCTAACGAACGATAACCGCCGAACACATAGATTTTTCCATTTGCAGCGGCAGCAGAAGAACGCCAAACTGCAATCGGCAGTGGGGGGCCTTCTGTCCAGCTATTGGTTGCCGGATCGTAAATTTCCAAAACACTGGTTATCGATCCATTGCTGGCAACGCCGCCTACCACGTAAATTTTTCCGTTTAACGTAACCGTGGAATTGGCAATTTCTTTCCGGGCGGTTGGCATCGGCACTCTTTCGTTCCAATTGCCTTGTGGAAACACAATTGTGCCCATCAAACCGGTTGAAATGAGGACCATTACTTGCATTATAAACTTCATAACGCACTCCTTCCTACTTTTATTAGGTGATAGCCCCCAGAAGACTTACACATTATAAACCTGTGGAAAAAAATAAACATAACCCGGCTTACAAATAGCCCGGTTCATGGGAATTTTATTGCAGATAGCTGTTTCAGAATAAAGAAGAGAGCAGCCGAAATGTTTTGAGTACAACAGCATTTGAAACGCTCTTTAATTATAAACAGTTGAAATTCACCTGGTAAAATGGGCTAATGGAGTGTTGGAGAATGCCATGCGAATCATACATCCCTTTCAACAAGTTGGTAAATTTTTTCAAGATTTATTTTTCCCTAACACCTGCTGCCATTGTGGTAAAATGATCTAACAGGCAACTCCTATCAATCCCTTTTGCCCGCATTGTCTTTCTTTTTTAACGGAAGTGTCGGCGGAAGATGTCAAATCCAATATTCTCGACCGCCTTCAGCCAAATTTTATTGATCACCTTTGGATTGCTTTTCAATTTAACAGCGTAATACGTGAAATTCTCCACCTCATCAAATATAAAAAGATGCCTGACTTAGGCTGCCAGGTTGGTGGCTTTATCAGGCAAAAATTTACCAATCAGATCAGCGATTTACAAAATCAGCCGGTATTGCCAATCCCATTACATCCGGTGCGCCGGAAAGAACGCGAGTATAACCAGAGCAGCCAAATTGCCAGGGGGTTGTTTGGAGATGGTAGCGAAACGATTTTGGAAGGTATGCTGATTCGGAAAAAATACACATCGACCCAAACAAAACTTACTCGAAAAAGACGAAAGATAAATGTCAAAAACGCCTTTAAAATTACGAATCCACAGGTTATCCACGGAAAAACAATTGTATTAGTGGATGATGTTATCACCACCGGTGCAACGATGAATGAATGCGCAAAATTGCTAAAATTGCACGGCGCAACGCGAGTGCTTGGCGTAGCGATAGCAGTCCCGCTTAAAGAGGAGTGGGATTGGGAAAACCGGATGGGTGAAATTGCTTTCTGAGCATTTCAACCTCGAAGCGAATGTTGATGTACAATTTATGCTCCCCTCTATTCTACTAACACCATCTTCAATGTTTTCAGATACTTACCGGCTTTGATCCGGTATACATAAACTCCGGAGGGCACGCTGCGCCCTTCACGGTTTTTCCCATCCCAACGAATTTGATGCTGCCCGGCAAGCTGACGAGTATTGGTCAGGATAGCCACGGTTTGCCCCCGAATATTGTAAATCGCTACATTAACAAAGCTCGCTTCGGGCAACTCGTAGCGGATGGTGGTGGTACCATTAAAGGGATTGGGGAAATTCTGGTGTAGTATAAAGCGCTTCGGGGGCGTTGTGCCATCGTCTGAAATAGCGGTTAGCAGCAAGGTAAATGCGGTGTCCGCCGCCAGGTATTCGCGCATATCCCAGCCTTTTACATCAGCCCAGGGTTTGTAGACTGCGCGGTATAGGAGCTGCACGGAAATATCAAATTCGTTTCCGCCGGGAATTAAAAATTTGTACTCGCTGGTATCGGTTTGTTCTGCCGGAATGCGGCTATCGTAGAAAATTTCGGTTGCCTGCCAATTGGGAACCGGCCATTCACCGGTGCTGGCATTGCGCGTAACCAGGGCAAAATCCTTACCGGGGTGATTGGCGTAATTCCCTTCTGCTAGGTTGCCGGTACCACCAAAATGCGGAATCCGCTCCCCGGAAATTAGCGCAAGTGTATCCGTTCCATTTGCTGCGGTAACCACCAGCAGCATATTGCGAAAGCTGACGCCGGTTGGCAGCTTATGCCCGGCGCCTTTGTTGGTAATGGCAGCGATAATGTGCAGCGTATCTTCCCGGATATTAGCCTGGACCGTCATTTCTGCTGCACGGTCGAGGAACTCCGGTGAAGTGCCGCCGCGAAAAAAGTGGTTGTAAATACGCTCCGGGTCACGTGGTACGGCATCCACAAGTCCAATGCCGGTAACAAAAATGGAATCGCTATTCGGTTTCATGTGGCAATCCTGGCATTGGATGCCGGCTTGCGCGTAACTGCTAACGGACCAGCTATCGTAAGTATCATCAACGATTACATCGTTAGCATTGCTGTATTGGTGGCAGCCGGAACAATAGGCACTTTTAGTAAAAACGGCCCTGTAAGTGCCGCCCATCCAGGGGGTCGTTACATCATCAAAGGGGCCGATATTGATGTCGCGCGGCGAATCGGGCTGCGGGCGTTTTACCCGGATAGAGCCGTTTACCCCGGTGGCATAGTTAACTTCCACATCTTGAACTTTATGGCAAAAATCGCAATGCACGCCGCGGGCATCGGCACCGGCAAAGAAAATAATATCGTTCAAATCCGAATTGCCGGGAAAATCGAGCGCCCCGGAAGGTGCATGGCAATCGGCGCAATCGCCACCCAAATTGGGATAATCCAGCCGGTAGCCGGGTGCAACGCCTTCATTGCCAAAAATATCCGTGCCGTTATACATTTGCAGCAGCATGGGATTGGTTGTCGCACCGGCATGTTTGGATTCTGTCCATTGCAGATAGAGCGTTTGATGGCAGCTAATACAATATTCCGGTTCTTTGAACTCATAAAAAAAATTATCCCCTTCCGGGAGTTTGCTCATTTCTATTTCAGTAATAGCGGTGTCTCCGACAACCATCGAGCGCAGGGCATTGTACCAACCCTCTTTTCCCGAGGTAACCGATTCGAAAGTGCCGCTGTCCGATTGGCTGACCAGGGTAAACCTTCCTGCGCTATCGGAGAGCACAAAATCGTTGCTGCCCTGGATGCGAACGCGGGCCTCCGCTACCGGGTTAACGCCATCGGTAACCGTTCCGGAGATAATCCCCGATTTCCTGCCATACAACAAATCAACGTTAAAGATATATAAAACAAAAAGCAAGCAGAGGGAGGGGAGGATCAATTTGTTCATAATAAACCCTGAATAAAGTGGTTAAATGGTAAGATTGTTACTGAGTTAAGCGGAGCGATCTCCGTAACGGGGAGCCGTTGCGGAGATAATCTCCACGGCAAACAAGCGTTACAGAGACCGCTAACGCTAATCTCCGTAACGATCAAAACTTAAATACAAAAACACCGGAACAATCGAACACTTTTATTTATCGCATCAAAATCATCTTCCGGCTATCGACAAAATTTCCGGCTTTTAACTGGTAGATATAAACACCACTGGCAACTGCCTGGCCGAAATCGTTTTTGCCATCCCATTCAATAGAATGTTGCCCCGCCGGTTGGTTTTTCTTTATCAATTCCCGCACTTTTTGGCCGAGGGAATTATAAACATCCACTTCCACAACCGTGGCAGAAGCCAATTGATAGCGAATGGTTGTCGACGGATTAAAGGGATTGGGGTAATTTTGAAAGAGGTCATGAGTTTGTGGCAGTAACGGCTGCGGATCATCATCTTCGATGCCGACAATATTTGCGTCTAAGTAAGTCAAAATTTTATCCATTATCGGGATAAAAACGCTAAACAGGAATGTGCCGAGATTTGCTTCAAAACCGAAAACAACCGCTTTGCCACCATTGCCGGTATCATCGATGTTGGCAGCGGCAACCTCGGTAGTCGCACTCACGCCGTAGTGGAACGCCGGTTCCGCAGTCGGGTTGCTTAAACTTAACACATCGTTAGAGGGTTGAAAATTTGGGTTCAGCTGAAATTGCGTATTATCGCCGATAGCATTTCCCGGGAAACCGGTAACAAAGGTATCGTTTGAATAATCCCTGGCATATCCTATTCTCAATTTGCTGCTAAACAAAGGATTTGCCGCATTCTGCTGCACGACATTCGGGCCGCTGATATAGACATTGTAACCGGCGTCGATAATTGCCGATAGACTGTTTAACATTTGCGTCGATACAGTACCGGCAAAACTTCTCGTCCACCAGATAACCGTTTTCGTTTTGACTTTCGAAACAATATCCATAGGAATTGTTTCGCCATCAACTTTGGCGAGCCATTTGGACCAGGAAACGCCGAGAGTATTAAATGTAATATCATAACGCGTTGTTTGAAAATCCGTTGGCCCGGAGGCATCGACTAACAAAACGGCGGCCAAATCTAATTCGATATCCAGGCTCGAGGGTAACGAAATAGGTTTTACCGTGGACGGAACATACGGTTTGGTGAACGGAACCACAATAATCGAATCGTAGCGATTAATTGTTGAAAGATTTTCGAAGGAAAAATTGCCACTGGCATCGGTCGTGTCGATAAGGGTTTTCGGAATAGCGCCGTTTTCCGAAACAAACAGGGTTACCTGGGCCGGTAATGGCTGGTTATCGGCATCATGCACAAAGCCGGTAACCGGGAACAGTTGAATGTCTAACGGTAGCTCGATGTTCAAGTTTGTCGTGGCACCGGCGGATACCGTAACATTAGAAATCGTTTTTTCGATGAGGCCGACGATAATTTTAAAGGTATAACTCCCTGGCATTAGCGCCATTGTATAGCTGCCTTGCGGGTTCCCGATTGAAATTTCATCGCCGGTTTCCTGAACGATAATTTTGGTAAATTCTAACGGAACACCGTTAGCAAAATCGGTTACCACGCCGGTAACAGTACCTAAATCCGAAGAAGCATCCATCCGGTAAACCCCGCCAACCCCAAAGGTTTGTGCCAGGCTAAGCGAATAGATGGAGCCGTTGTTTGCCGCTTTTAGCATCCAGGTAAAGCTGTTGGGAATATCCCCGATTCGCTGCCAGCTGTCGCCGCTATCATAACTTTTAAAAATGGCTCGATTGGCTTCATTGTGAAATGAGCCTAAATAAAGATCGCCGGTTACCGGGTCAATATCGATTCCCCAGGTAAAAACGCCAAATAAACCGGTTTCCGACCAGCTTGCGCCGGCATCTGTTGTTTTCGCGAATGAAAACGTTTGATCCAGGTAAATGGAAGCGTAGGCGACATTCTGATCATTGGGATCCCAAACAATCTTGGGCACTTCGGAAAAGTAGGGATTTCTCGAACGAACTTCTTGCCAGGTAAATCCCTCATCCGTAGAGCGCATAATGCTGGTATTCCCGCCGCCAGCCAAAATGATATTGGGATTAAAGGGGTTGACCGACATTGCACAGATAAATCGCTGGCCGATATTAGCGCGAATTGCCCAGTTTAGACCGGCATCAGTACTAACATAAAAATTACCACTGGAGAAATCGGCGTAATATACCTTATTTGGGTCATTAGGATGAAACTCGATAGACTCTCCATCCATCGATACATTGTTGAGCACCGGGGCCCAATTCCAGCCGCCATTTGTGGTTCGCCAGATGCTGCCGGCAGCGTACATCAAAATCAAGCTGGTATCGGCAGCACTTATTTCGATGTTGCGATCTTCGAAATTGGGCATCGCTCCGCGTTGCTGCCAGGTTTGCCCGCCGTCTTGACTGGCATGGAAAAAGCCGTTACGCTGTACGTAAATCACATTATTATCCAGTGGATTGATCCCGATGGCTAACGCACCGGTATTGGCAAACACCTCCTGCCATTGAAGCTGCACTTGCGCGTGGCCAGTTGATAACATTGCTGCGGCAAAAATCAACAACGCCAAACTGCGTAGAACGTTTCCCATGATGTTTCTCCTCTGATTGATGAATCGTTTAATATTAAAAATCAATTTACCGGTTTGATTGCCCTTTTCAATAACCCGTTTATGTAGTATTTAAAGAGCGATTGCCGGCGATTTAAGTTAAAAAGAGGAGTAGCCCAGGGATATAAATTATGCCGCAGGGGTTGGCTGGTATGGGACATTGCCTTCTTAATTTGCCAAAATTCAAGCTCTTGCGTTTATCGCATCAAAATCATCTTCCGGCTATCGACAAAATTACCGGCTTTTAATTGATAGATATAAATACCGCTGGCAACTGCCTGGCCGAAATCGTTTTTACCATCCCATACAATGAAATGCTGCCCTGCCGGCTGGTTTTTCTTCAATAGTTCCCGCACTTTTTGGCCGAGAGAGTTATAAATATCCAGTTCTACAACGGTAGAAGTGATAAGATGATATTCAATGATTGTCGAAGGATTGAAGGGGTTGGGAAAATTCTGAAATAGCTCGGTAGTTTGGGGAATAATCGGTTGTACATTATCTTCGATGCCCACAACATTAGCGTCAAAGTAAGTGAGAACCCGGTTCATAACCGGAAGAAAAACCTTGGATAGAGACGTTCCCAAACTTGCTTCGAACCCAAAAACAACTGCTTTGCCGCCGTTGCCGGTATCATCGATGTTGGCAGCGGCGGTCTCCATAGTCGCACTCATTCCGTAATGAAAAGCCGCTTCTGCTGTGGGGTTGTTTAAGATCAGTACGTCGTTTGAGGGCTGAAAATTCGGGCTAACCTGAAATTGGATATTATCGCCAATAACATTTCCCGGAAAACCGGTGACAAATGTATCTGTCGAATAATCCCCGGCATACCCAATTCGCAGTTTGTCTGTAAACAACGGTGTTGAGGCATTTTGCTGCACCACATTCGGCCCGCTGATATAAAGATTGTAACCGACATCAATAATTGCTGCCAGGCTGCTTAACATTTCCTCCGATACAATGCCATCAACGTTTCTCGTCCACCAAACGACCGTGTTGGTTTTGACTTTCGAAACAATATCCGGCGGAATTGTTTCGCCGTCAACTGTGGCGAGCCATTTTGACCAGGTAACGCCAAGATTATTGAAAGCGACATCGTAACGGGTTGTCTGAAAATCACCGGGGCCGGAAGCATCCACTAACAAAACCGCTGCTAAATCCAATTCGATATCCAAATCTGCGGGCAGCGAAATGGAGGTTATCGAAGCCGGCACGTATGGTTTGGTAAAGGGAACCACTACAAGGGAATCGTAGCGATTAATCGTCGAAAGATCTTCAAAAATAAAATTGCCACTGGCATCGGTGGTATCGGTAAGGATAAGCGGAACAACGCCGTTTTGTGCACCAAACAGGGTTACCGCGGCTGGCATCGGCTGATTACCGGCATCATGCACAAAACCGCTAAGCGGCAAAAACTGAATTTCTAACGGCAGTTCGATGTTTAAATTGGTGGTTTCACCGGCGGTTACAATAACGTTGGAAATTGTTTTTTCGATAATACCAACGGTAACCACCAAGGTATATGTTCCCGGCAACAACGCCACGGTATAATTGCCCTGCGGGTTTCCGATGGATATTTCATCGCCGGTTTCCGGGACGGTAATTTTGGCAAATTCCAGTGGAATGCCATTGGCAGAATCGCTAATCACACCGCTAATCTTGCCTAATTCGGTAGGTGTATCCACCCGGTAAACCCCACCAATACCGAAGGTTTGTGCCAGGCTTAGCGAATAAACGGAACCGTTATTCCCGGCTTTCAACATCCAGGTAAAAGGGTTAGGAATACCCCCCACTCGCTGCCAGCTATTACCATCATCATAGCTTTTGAAAATAGCCCGGTTGGATTCATCATGAAAGGAACCTAAATAAAGATCACCGGTTACCGGATCGATATCGAGTCCCCAGGTAAAAACACTGAACAAGCCCGGTTCAAACCAGCTTGCGCCGGCATCAGTAGACTTTGTAAAAGAGTAGGTTGGATCCAGTTGAACGGAGGCATAAGCGACATTGGGATCATCATTATCCCAGACAATTTTAGGCACTTCGGAGAAAAAAAGGTTTCCCGGCCGCACTTCTTGCCAGGTAAATCCTTCGTCGGTAGAACGCATAATGCTGGTATTTCCCCCACCGGCAAGAATGATGTTGGGATTAAAGGGGCTAACCGACATTGAACAGACAAACCGCTGGTTGATATTGCCGCGAATTGCCCAGGTTTGGCCGGCATTCTCGCTAACGTAAAAATTGCCGCTAAAGAATTCAGCAAAAAATACCTTGTTAGGATCAGTGGGATGAAATTCCATAGATTCCCCATTCATCGAAACATTGAGCAACACCTGGGACCAATTCCAGCCGCCGTCGGTAGTTCGCCAAATGCCGTTGCCAGTGTATATTAAAATTAAACTTGTATCCGCCGGGTTTACCACAATGCTACGGTCTCCGAAACTGAATATAGTGCCGCGCTGCTGCCAGGTTTCCCCGCGATCCTGGCTAACGTGAAAAAAACCGGCTCTTTGCACGTAAACTACATTGTTATCCAGCGGGTTGATTCCAATGGATGTTGCCCCGGTATTGGCAAATACCTCTTGCCATTGAAGTTGCACTTGTGCGTGGCCGGTTGAGAAAAACATCGTTGCAAAAATGAGCAGCAAAAAACTGCGTAGAATATTTTCCATGATGCTTCTCCTCTATTAAGTGAGTTTTGACCCTTAGTTCAATTTAACTGTTTGTTTGTGTATTTCAATAACCCGTTTAGGTAATATTTGATCAGCTATTGTTGGCGATTTAAGTTAAAATGAGGAGGTATCCAGGGATATAAATTATGCCGCAGAGGTTGGTAAATATGGGATGCTGCCGTTGAGTAACCAGTATTTTTCACGGAGCGGCAGCGGCAGTTGACAGCAGCACTCCTTAGCAATCTCTCTAACAACTTTTAAATGTCAATTAATTCTGGCAAAGAAGCACCGAAATCCATAAACTTGATTTGGGCTATCTATTAGCGTTTGATGTGCAATTGAGAAAACTGTGGTCGGAGCTCACAAATCTGAAGAAAAGGAAAATAGAATGAAGAAAATTTCAACCTTTTCGATTTTAGCCCTGGTGCTGTTCATTACGGGATGTGCACAACCGCCAGTGGGAGAAATGAAGTTTCCTGAAGAAGAGGTGCAGCATGTTGTTCACGCCGAAGACATTCAATGGAAACCATGTCCACCGAACTTACCGTCGGGATGTGAAATCGCTGTATTAGAAGGGAATCCCCAAAGCCCTGATCTATTTACAGTGCGTTTCAGAGTCAATGAAGGATTTGTTATGCCACCCCACACCCACCCCAAAGATGAACGTGTAACGATCCTGGCAGGAAAAATGTCTGTTGCCTTTGGCGCAGACGGTAAGCGTGAAAACGCGAAACAATTTGGCCCGGGCGATTATTATGTAAATGCCCGTGGCGCGATTCATACGGTTTGGGCAGACACAGTCTCAATCATTCAGATCACCGGGATTGGCCCCTGGGAGGCGAAGTTCGTCGAAAACCAGGGCAAATGAGGCGGTAAGAAGATGGATGCTCAACCCAAATGCGTCATCATTACCGGTAGACCGGGGGCTGGCAAAACAACCCTGGCAAGAAAGCTATGCGGGTTGCTGTATATGCCGATGCTGAGCCGTGATGAGATCAAAGAGGGACTTGTCAACTCCTTTGGCGTAAGCCATGATAAGCTGCCTGCGGATACAAACCGGAAAGCCACAGACTTGTTTTTCTCAGCCACACAGATGTTTCTAGAAGCAAAGGTTTCGGTCGTGGTCGAGGCAGCTTTCCAGCATCGATTGTGGGAAGCGGTTTTTCCCAAGTGGTCCGTCGTAAGCCAGCTCATTTTTATTATCTGTGAGGTGGACCCGGATTTGGGCGCCCAACGTCACCTGGAAAGAGGTCTAAACGATCCAGGCAGGGAGTTTTATCACGGCGACAAAAGAGTGAAAGTCTATAGGGAAACGGGCGAATTTCTTGGCCCGGGAAACTATAATCCACCATCGTTTAACGTCCCAACATTGAAAGTGTCGACAGCAGACGGATACTCCCCGGACCTGGCTGCTATTAGAGATTTCATAATGGAATAAGACGCCTTGCCAAAAGAACCTCGCCATATTCCGCTTTATAGAATTTGCGCACCTCTTAAAAATTTTTTCTTAAGTTTATGCAACATTGTGTCACTCGCCTTGTCTGATAATTACGTATGTGGCACAGAACCATTTATATAAAAAGTGTTGTTCCACTTTTACTTCTCCTGGCTGCCACTTTTCTATATGGTCAAGACCAGGAAAGTAAGTACGAGCGATTAACGATTGAAGATGGCCTCCCCGACGACAATATCCGGCATATCATACAAGATCGTCAAGGGTTACTATGGTTCGCGACGGCCAACGGTGTTGCCCGGTATGACGGCCATAAGTTCAAAATTTTCCAATGCCATCCGTTTGATGATTATTCACTTTCCGCCTGTTCAATTCAAAGAGTTTACGAAGACAAACCGGGAAACATCTGGGTTGTAACGGTCGACTACCTGAATCTTTTCGATCCGGTTAAAGAACGATTTATTCGACTGACCGGTTTGGCAAAGTATGGGCGAATAAACGCGGTCTATCAGTCTGGTGCGGGCGAATATTATATCGGCACGGAGACTTCGGGATTGCTAATAACCAGGGATTTTATGACGCTGAAAAACACCGGCACCGGTAATTTGGCAACCTCTTCCCGGGAACTTATTCATCTGAAAAATGATGCTTCTACTCGAAGCCTAAGCTCCGATTCCATTTCAACCATTTATGAAGATCGTTTTGGAGATATTTGGATTGGCACCAAAAGCGGCGGGCTTAATAAACTAAGCCCTATCCGGACAAATTCTCAAAGGCTGCACGATTTTGAAGTGACCCAATATCTGCATACGCCAAAAGATTCCACCAGCTTGAGTAATAATTTCATCACAGCAATTACTGAAGACAGTAGTGGCAGTTTATGGATTGGAACAGCCAATGGACTGAATCAACTTGCGCAATCCAACCCTGGTAGTGAAGCCAAATTTATTCGATATGGCCATAATTCAAATAATAAGAACGCAATTAGCCATCGCTTTGTTCTATCACTTCGGGTTGATCGCCGGGGAAATCTTTGGGTAGGAACATACAATGGCCTGGATAAGCTGGTGGTCAATCAACCGGAGAGTCATGAAGAAGGAGTACGAAACATATCCAACAGCGGGCGGTTTTATTTCACAACTGCTCAAAGCAATTTACACACAAATTATATCGCCACAATTTGGGAGGACAATTCCGGGATTATTTGGCTGGGCAGCGGCGGGGGCGGGGTTTATAAGTTTTTCAATACGAAAAGTAGGTTTAATGCACTGAAGCTGCCATATACCCGAGGCGAAGACAACGTATTAAGCTCAGTTACCGCTTTGTTTATGGACGATGATAAAGTCCTGTGGATTGGCACTGAAAGGGGAAGTTTGATTCGACTTAGCCCGGCAGCTCAACAAAGCCCCAAAACCGCTGTTACGAATTACCGGGAATTTCAGTTGAACAACGGCTCTATTAATTCAATTCTGGACGTTGATGAAGATCATTTACTGATTAGCACTAATGCCGGTTTGTTAACATTTGATCGGCTGAGCGGAACGGCTTTGCCTTTTTCACATCAGAACAAAAAACCATTTGAAAGATTGCCCGTTTACCAGGTTATTCGGGATGGTCGTGACTTTCTCTGGTTGGCGACGGAGGAAGGGTTGCATCGGATTAATCAACAAGGCAGGATAACATCATATTTGCCAAATTCCGGGGATCGGTCAAGCCTTGCCTGGCCAAAGGTGTGGACAGTGTACAACGACAGGGAAGGTTTCATCTGGATTGGCTCCAAAATGGGCGGCATTAGTCGCCTGGATACACAAGCCGGGAAATTTATTAATCACAAATACAATAGTGTCAATTCGATTTACCAGGATACGTCGGGTAACATGTGGTTCGGGTCCTACAGCGGCGGGTTTAGTAAATTGATATCTGTTAGGGAGAATGGTCTTAAACTCAAGCACTATTTCATCGATGATGGACTTTCCAGCAATCGCATACAAAGTATTCTCGGGGATGACAACGGGTACCTGTGGTTGAGCACCATTAACGGATTGTCCAGGTTTGATCCGGAGACAGAAACATTTAGAAATTATTCCACAGCCGACGGGCTTCAGGGCTTAAAGTTTAACCGTGCTTCTTTCTGCGCCTCATCAACCGGAGAGCTTCTATTTGGGGGAACGCATGGATTGAATCGATTTTACCCTGCCGGGATCGCCGAGAATAAAGATCAGCCGCCAATTGTCTTTACTGAATTTCAAAAACAAGGCGAAAGGGTTGCTCTTGAAGCGCCATTATCTGAGCTTGAGCATATCGAATTATCTTATAAAGATAATATCATCACCTTTGAATTTACCGCCCTCGATTTCACAGAACCCGGTAAAAATCAGTATGCCTACCGGCTCGATGGCCTGAATGGCGATTGGGTGTATTGCGGCAATCAAAACGCTGTTACCTTCACAAATTTACAGCCTGGCAATTATTCCTTCAGGGTAAAAGCAAGCAACAATCGCGGCATTTGGAATGAGGAGGGAATTGCGATTGACCTTTTCGTGGCGCCGCCCTGGTGGCAATCCTGGTGGTTCCGGGGCCTGGTTGTTCTTTCGCTTTTGATCATTTCCGCAGGGATTTACCGGGTGCGGGTGAAGTCACTTGAAAAGCAAAAGAAGGAATTGGAAAAACTCGTTACCGAAAGAACCCTTGAGCTTGAAAACCAAAAGCAGGTGGCGGAAGAAGCGAAAGACATCATCGAGCAGCAGGCGCAAAAACTTATTAAGGCAGATCAACTGAAATCCCGTTTTTTTGCGAATATTTCGCATGAGTTTCGCACGCCGCTTTCTCTTATCATCAGTCCTCTCAAAGAGATGCTTGCCAGAAACGGCAATAATGGTCATTCCGATGCGACATATTTAAACGTCATGTACCGGAACTCACAACGGCTGCTCAACCTCATCAACCAACTCCTGGAGATCAGTAAATTAGAAGCCGGCGATATGAAACTGCACGCCGAGGATACCGACTTAGTCGAATTTCTGCGCCCGGTTTTCGATTCGTTTCTATCAGAAGCTGACCGCAAGAAGATCGAATATAAGTTCGTAGCGAATCAGCCCTCGCTGGTTGCCAGGGTTGATAAAGAGAAGTTCGAAAAAATTGCATACAATCTCTTGTCTAACGCTTTTAAATTTACACCTGAATTTGGCAAGGTGGCGCTTACACTTGTGCGTGATACCGGCTATGCGACGATCAGCGTTTCAGATTCAGGCATCGGAATCCCCCGGCAACAATTGCAATTCATCTTTAATAGATTTTATCAAGTGGACAATTCCAGTACACGCGTGTTTGAAGGCACCGGGCTTGGACTGGCCCTTAGCAAAGAACTGGTCACCCTTCATGGTGGAACGATTCAGGTATCGAGCGAGCAAGGGAAGGGTAGCCGATTTACCGTGAGCTTACCGGTGCCTGCCCCAAAAGTATATCCTGAAACAGAAAATAATAAAAGCCTTACAGTTGCCAAAAGTAATGGTTGTAAAC
>CAXHHS010000059.1:0-15237 GCA_964015645.1 uncultured bacterium | reverse complement strand
GGTGATTGATAATGCCCACATTCAAAATCAATCCGGCGCTGCTATCAATATGCAGGATGACGCCTTGCTGGATTTTTTTGATGAAAACGGCGGCACCTTCACCAATTTAGGCACGGTAAACAAAACCGGCGGCAACACATTTTCCACAATTGATCTGCCTTTTACCAACCAGGGAATTGTGAACATCAATGCCTCCGGATTAAAACTAACTCGCAGTATTACCGATGAAACCGGTATTTATGATATTGCAGCGAATTCACAATTAATTTTAGACGCTGATGCCCACGAATTTACCGGCGAGGCGTCTATTAGTGGAGCCGGAACCCTCGTCAGCACCGGCGGATCAACAACCATCGACGCCGCTTATGATGGCAGCGGAAAAATTGTTATCGAAGGCGGCGAATTCAGTTTTAGCAGCCCGGATACCGTTAGCAACTTGACTCAATCCGGCGGCATTTTAGGCGGCAGCGGCCACCTGACCGTCAACGGCGATTACGAGTGGAGCAACGGAACACTGCAAGGCTCCGCCGGTATTTTGTTAAACGGTAATACCACAATCTCCGGAACGCTCTCCGAGTTAAAATTAATTGATGGCCAAACCGTCACCAATACCGGAACCATCAATTATACCGGGCTGGCGGATATCCGGTTGGCAAATAATGCCCAAATTATTATCGATACCAGCGCTGCTTTTAACTTGCAAACAGATGCCGACATCGCAAAGGACTTTGGCGCACCCTCCGGTGGCAGCATAACCAACAATGGCATGTTCTCTAAAAATAATAGCCCCGGTACCACTACCATCGAGGCGGATTTCCAAAATAATGGCACGCTGGAAATTCAAAGCGGAACGCTTAATTTTAACCAAATCCTCGTAAATGCCGTGGATGGCACTCTCCAGGGATCGGCGATACTTAATATTACCAATGCAGTATTCAACAATAATGGCAACATTAATCCCGGAACTTCCCCGGGAATTTTAACCATTGGCGGCGACTATTCACAAGGCGCGACCAGCACATTAAATATCGAAATTAACGGGCCAAACCCCGGCTCCGGTTACGATCAATTGGATGTATCCGCCAGCTCGGTTACCCTTAACGGCGCGCTTAATTTTACCCTGCCGGATAATTACCGCCCGGAAGTTACCGATGTATTTGAAGTGCTAACATACCAGAACCGCAACAGCCAATTTAGCGCGATTAACGGCCCGCCAGACGCAACATTTGATACCCAATACAATGCCAATAATTTGATCATCACCAACATTATTATGCCCAACCGCCCGCCGGTGGCAGTGGATGATCAACTTGCCACCAACGAAGACGCTGCCAACGCTACAAATGTGCTCTCCAACGACGGCGACCCGGATAACGACCCGATTTCGCTATTCGGATTTGAGCAACCCAATAATGGTACCGTTACGCAGCCTGGCGATAGCGTATTAAGCTATAGTCCCGAAACGAACTTTTTTGGTGCGGATTCTTTTGAATATTTTATTCAAGATAATGAAGGCGCATTAGATACCGCGAAAGTATTTGTTACCATTAACAGCGTAAACGATGCCCCGGTAGTTTCCGGCATCCCGGATGTCTCCTTTATCGAAGACAATTCCAATACCCTGGATTTGGATCCCTTTGTTTCCGATGTCGATCATTCTCCGGCAGAATTAAATTGGACAGCAGATGTTTTGGATGCCCAGGCGCCGGTGGAAGACAAAGCTGGCTCGGATGAAATCAAAGTCGATCCCTCCGATTTGCAAATAACAATCGACCCGGGAACGCATGTGGCAACTTTTACTGCGACCAGCGATTCCGCCGGTATTTTCACCGTAAAATTTACGGCGACGGATCCTTCCAATGGCGCCGGCAGCGATACGATTATCGTAACCGTTTCGGCAATACCGGACCCCCCGCTGCTGGTAAATCCCATCGAGGATGTCACCTACTCCGAAGATGGCGGCCCGATTACCGTAGCGGCGGATTTAAATACAGTATTCGAAAATGCCGAGCCGGTTACCATGACGTTTTCCGCTACCTCCGACAATCCGGATATCACAACTGCGATAACCGGAAGCAGCCTGTCAGTTAATTCCACCCAGGATTATTTTGGCAGCGGTTCCATCGTTGTAATAGCAGATAACGGCAGCACAACAACCGCGAATGATACTTTCGAAGTCACCATCAACCCCGTGAATGACGCGCCGGTTGTAGCACTTTCCGATGTTACCTTCCCGGAAGATAGCACCACAGCCATCGATTTAGATGAGTTTATCAGCGATGTTGACAACGACATCAATACGCTCGATTGGAGCGCCAATATTCTTGAAGCACAAACCAAATCCGGCAGTGAAATCGATGGTCTCGATCCTTTCAGCCTGCAAATTTCGATTGATCCCGAAAACCACATCGCTACATTCACTGCCACCAGCGATTCCAGCGGCATGTTCCTGGTGGAATTTATCGCAGTCGATCCTTCCGAAGCTGCCGGTAAAGACACGATTACCGTTACCGTTTCCCGCGTATTAGACCCGCCGCAGCTAACTGTTGCGCTCGATGATTTCACTTTTACGGAAGATAGCGGCCCGGTTACTGTGGTTGCAAATTTACTCGACAACTTCTTTAACCCGGAACCGGATATTCCCCTGGAGTACACCGTCTCATCCGATAACACTGATATTCTGCCCTCTGTAGTGGGAAATACCCTAACTGTCAATTCCGCAGCAAATTTTTTCGGAAACGGAACGATTACCATTACCGCCAGCAATGGCGCGGATACCACTGCCGGCGATCAATTTTCAGTGACTGTAACACCTATCAACGATGCCCCGGAACCGTTCTTGCCAAATATTACGTTTACGGAAAACGCTGCATTTTCACTCGACCTGGACTTGTTTGTAAATGATGTTGATGACGACACCAGCGCTTTAACCTGGGCAGCAGTTGTAATCGACGCCCAACCACTGGAAGGCAACGGTAAAACCGGCGAAAATGGAATTTATGTGGACATCAACGATTTGCAAGTAACCATCGACCCGCTAACGCATGTGGCGGAATTTACTACGACGCCCGACAGCATCGGTGTCTTTAGCGTGGAATTTACTGTCACGGATACCAGCGGCCTTTCCACGCCGGATACGATGACCGTTACCGTAACCGATATTTTTATTAACACCCCGCCGGTAGTGGTAAACCCGGTTGAAGATGTGATTTACGATGAAGACAGCGGCGGCCATGTTCCCTCGGCTGATTTGGGGCAGGTATTTTTCGACCCCGATGTAGATCAAACGCTGGTATTTTCAGCAACCTCCGAAAACAGCGGCATCCAGGCGTCGATTGACAACAACGCTTTGATTGTAACACCGGTTACGAATTTTTGGGGTTCCGGCAATGTGATTGTGACGGCAACCGATGATAGCAGTGGGGCCGCCAACGATACACTGCTCGTTACCATCAACCCGGTAAACGATCCGCCTTCGCTAACCAATTTGCCACCGGAAATAAATATTCCCGAAGATAGCAGTTATTCGGTCGATCTCGATATATTAGCAATTGACATCGACGACCCGGTAGAAAACCTAACCTGGGCAGCGAGCCTGGTTGATACTTCTGCCGCCGATAAAAATATCGAGATTCTCTTCGATTCGCTGACCAATGTTGTAACGCTGATTCCCGATCCGGATTTCACGATTTCTAATGCCCAACTCGCTATCCAGGTTTGCGATACTTCGCTTACTTGCGATACGGATACGATTACCGTAAACGTAACGCCGGTAAACGATGCCCCGGTTTTTAGCGCCCTGCCGGATACGATATCCTTCCCCGCAGATTCCTCAGTGACATTTAACATTTGGGACTTCGTCTTTGACCCGGAAACACCGGATGATCAGCTCAGCTTCGAGTTTTCTGCCGAGAATGACTCTGTACTAATTTCTTACAATGCCGGCAGCGGCGAAGCGACAATTTCTGCAATCGCCGAATTTGGCGGGAAATCGTTTGTCGCCATCACTGCCAGCGATCCGAATAATGGCACATCCGAAGGCTCTCTGCTGGTAATCGTAGAACCTATTGTTAGTATTGGCGAACCGCTTACCGGGGAAATTCCTGCGGCATTCGCATTGCAGCAAAACTATCCCAATCCGTTTAATCCCAGCACTGAGATTCAATTTGCTTTACCATCGTCAGCCTTTGTAGAACTAACTGTTTTTAATACACTTGGGCAAAGAGTGCGCACATTAGTAAAAGAAAGGCTTCAGCCGGGGAAATACCAAACAACCTGGGATGGCCGCAACGATCGCGGGCACCAAATGGCGACCGGTGTTTATATCTATCGCATCCAGGCAAGAGGTGTTGAACAATCGCTGCGGTTCAATGAAGTACGTAAGATGATTCTTATTAAATAACAGTAGGCGAGTAGGCAGTCAATGTCATTAAGTTAAGCAAAAATGTGCGCAAAAGTCACCCTGAGCGGAGTCGAAGGGTGACGGTTTTAAGCGCGTTCCGCCATGCTTCGACTCCGCTCAGCATGACTAAAAATCCTTAACTTAATGACATTGAGTAGGCAGTAGGCAGTAGGCAGTAGGCAATAGGCCAATTTGCCTACTGTCTTTTCCCAATCGGTCTCACAAAATTTAACGCGTATAAAATCGCAAACGGGCAAACAAAATTTGACAAAAAGTCTCATTTTGCCCAACACACTTTTTGTGCGGTCGATCATTAGTAGCAAGGTGTCAATCATTAGATTTTTTATTGAGATTTTATAAAACGGTCTTTTGAAAACTGTTTTTTGGAGTTGGTTGGGTATCATGGAAGATTCATTTACTATCTTATCCTAATCCACACGAACCGGCTATCACTTTAACTCTCCAAACGCCCTGCAATAAAGGATGGGGAGCGCTGCCATCCTTCAAATGCAGACAATGCCGGGAATTGCTTTATCCCTAACAGCGATTTCCAATTGGCTCCAGGGCTGTTACAAATCTCATATTTATTGGGAGGTTTACAATAACTCATGCTAACACAACTAATGTTTCAAGTTAAATTAAAGGAAGGATTAATCATGCAAATTAAGAACCGATTTGCAATATTCCTTATGTTAATTGGAATCCTGTCGGTGTCTGCAATTCCGGCATTCGCCCAAACCTCTTACGAGTGGAGCGGGGAAAGCGGAAGCTGGCACACAGCAACAAATTGGACACCCAACGGTGTTCCCGGAAACGGTGACCTCGTGTCCATTTTCAACGGATTTGTTACCCTGGACGGCATCGCGGTTACAGTTGCCGAATTTACACTTTCCGGCGGCACCATTTACGGACAGGGAACGCTGACCGTTACCAATGATTTAGTATTTACCAGCGGTAGAATGCAAGGAGACAGCCTGGTTGCCGGTGCAGATACGATTATCGTAGCTGCCGGGGCAAATTTATCGATCCGCGGTACCGGTACAAAAACCATTGATAACCGTGTATTGGTAAATAATGGCAGCGGCGCCTGGGAAAATGGCAATGTTCGGATGACTCGCAACGCGGTCTTTCAAAACGACAATTCATTTAATCTCGAAGCAGGCGACCGTTCTATCACCTTCCAATCCCCGGATGGTGGTATTATGAAAAATAACGGAACATTAACCAAAACCGCGAATTTGGAAAAAGCAACGATCAATGTTGAATTTCACAATAACGGAACGGTTAATGTGGAAACCGGCGAGCTGGAACTAAAGCGAAGTACGATTTCCACCAAGGCCACTTTTAACACCTCTGCCGGAAACCTGACATCATTCAAATCCGGGCCTCACACGATGGATAGCGTGACCGTGAGCGGCGCCGGAAACGCCGATATTATCGACTCTCCCGTAAATATTAATGGCGGCGGTTTGATTGTTGATACTGGCAGCAATTTTTCGGTTCTCGGCTCCGGCAGTTCCATTGATGGCGATGGCGACATTATGAATAATGGGAATTTGGATTGGAACCGGGCGGAAATTATGGGTTCCGGTGGTTTCACTAACAATGGCACGCTGGAAATTTTCGGGAACAATCCTAAAGAATTGGGTCGCTCCCTGACCAACAACGGCCAGATAAACTGGTCAGAGTCGGGTACTTTGCGCATCCGGGATGGCATTACAATCACCAACGAAGCCGGAGCAACATTTGATATCCAAAATAATGCCCTGCTGTTTTTTATGGCCCCTGCCGGCGGCACCTTTGAAAACAAGGGCACAATCACCAAAAGCGGCGGCGGCACCAATTTTATTGATGTCCCCATTGTAAACAACGGCACCGTCGATATTCAAAGCGACACCCTGCGCTTCCGCACGACACTAACAAACGATACTGCTGGAACCATCATTGGAAACGGCGTGCTGGATTTAACCCATGAAAACGCGGTTTTCTTTAATAACGGCTCGGTAAATCCCGGCGCTTCTCCCGGAACACTTTATATTATTGGTGATTTCCCAATGTCTTCCGACGCCTCGTTCAGCCCGGAATTAGGCGGCGTTCTCCAAAGCACCGATTACGATTTGCTAAAAGTAAACGGGCAAGCCCAACTCGGCGGCACGCTAAACATCTCTTTGATCAATGCTTACGTTCCGACAATCGAAGATCAATTTGAAGTAATGAAGTTCGACAGCCGCAGCGGTGAGTTCGCCAGCGTGGTTTTCGATGCTTACCTCGTTACGGTTACCTATACCGATAGCAACGTGGTTTTGAGCAATATCGAGCTGGCAAATCAATCGCCAACCGCAACGACGGATATTTTGGGCACCAATGAAGACATCGCATTGGATGTCAACGTTCTCAGCAACGACAGCGATCCGGAAGGAGATTCGCTTTCTATCGAAACCTTTACCCAGCCTTCCAATGGCTCGGTTGTTCAGTTTGGCGATAGCACCTTACGTTACCAGCCCAACACAAACTTTTTTGGTTTGGACACCTTTCAGTATACGATTAATGACGGCCAGGGCAACAGCACCACCGGCGAAGTTCAATTAACGGTTTCCGCCGTTAATGATGCACCGGTCATCTCCCCCGCGTTGCCTGATGTCAGCTTTCAGGAAGACGCCAGCGACACCCTGGATTTAAACGGGCACGGCAGCGATGTTGATAACGATACCACCTCGCTTAGCTGGTCTGCCCAGGTAACAGACGCCCAGTCGCCGCCTCCCACCAAAACCGGCGGCAAGGAAGTGAATGTCGATACCGGCGATCTTACCGTTACCATCAACCCGGTAACTAATAAAGCAGCGTTTACCGCTACTGCCGATAGCGGCGGTGTGTTCACTGTTGTATTCACCCTCAGCGATCCCGGCAGCGCAACGGATACCGATACAATTACAGTAACGGTTAATTCCGAAGATGATCCGCCGGTAGTCGCCAGTCCCATCAGCGATGTTTCTTATAACGAAGACAGCGGCCCCAATACCGTCGTCGCCGATCTCGGCGTTATTTTTAGCGATCCCGATCCTGACGATGTATTATCTTACAGCACAACCTCGCTGAACCCGATTATTCAATCCAGCATCCAGGGAACCGGATTAGTGGTGAATTCGACATTGGATTCTTCCGGCGTCGGAAATGTGGTTGTAACTGCCAACGATGGCAACTCAACCGTTAGCGATACCTTCCAGGTAACGATTGTCGCCGTAAACGATGCCCCGGTAATTGCCCCGCCATTAAACGATGTCGCATTCAACGAAGACGACAGCACCACGCTGGCGCTTTCCGGCTCGGCTTCGGATGTCGATCATGCAACAACTGATTTAACCTGGTCAGCCATTGCTATCGGTGCGAATGCCAGCAATATTCAGGTGACTATCGATCAGGCGACCAGTGTTGCAACCATCAAATCCAGCGCAGACAGCAACGGCGTTCACCAGGTGATTTTCATCTTAAACGACCCGCTTGCAGCTCTCGACACTGATACGGTTACCGTAACGATAAACCCCGTAAACGATGCGCCGGTTGTTGCGATGCAAGATGTTGTTTTCCTTGAGGATAGCAGCACGACGATTAGTCTCAACAACTTTGCTTCCGATATCGATGACGACGTCGCCATGCTGGAGTGGCAAGCGGTAGTTCTCTCTGCCGGAAACGGCGAAGAAACTCCTGGCAAAAATGGCGGCAATTTTATTAACCTCGATGTTAGCGATCTGCAAGTCAGTATCGATTCGCTGACCAATGTTGCCACGCTAACCGCGTCACCGGATTCCATCGGGGTATTTGAAGTCGAATTTACCGCAACCGACACCAGCGGCACCAGCGATGTCGATACCATTACGGTAACCGTCGCCAATGCCTCCGATCCGCCGGTTGTAAGCAGTCCGATTACAGATACAGCATTTCCCGAAGATACCGGCCCCAACACTGCCGTGCAGGATTTAAACACGGTTTTCACCGATCCTGATGCGACAGTGATGACCTTTTCTGCAACATCCGGCAACCCGAACGTTTTGGCCTCTACCGATGGCGATAGTCTTACCATTGCAACTGCGCCAAACTTTTTTGGCAGCAGCGAAATTGTAGTTACGGCCCTGGATGCCAGCGGCGAATCCGCAACTGATACCTTTACTGTAGACATTACCCCGGTTAACGATCCGCCGGAATTAACCAATTTACCGGACTTTTTAACGGTCTTGGAAGACGATACTTTAAGAGTCGATCTCGACACCCTGGCAACGGATGTTGATGATCTCCCGGAAAATCTATTATGGATCGGCGCATTTATCGACACTGCCGCCGCAAACCATATCGATGTCGCATTGGATTTCGAAACCAATGTGGTCACGATAACCCCGGAACCGAATTTTGTCACTCAAAACCAGCAATTTACCATCCTGGTTTGCGACACCTCCAGTGCTTGCGATACCGATACAGTAACCTTCAGCATTATTCCCGTAAACGATGCACCGGTATTATTCGGCCTCCCCGATACTGTGGCATTTCACCCGGATTCCGCATCCGGCGATACCGTTTGGAATTCCGTATCTGATGACTTAACGCCGGACTCGCTACTGGTATATGAGTTCAGCGTATCGAACGATTCTTTACTTTATAGCTTTGATAACAAAACCGGCTACGTTTCCCTCGCCGTTATTCCCGGGTTTATGGGAGAAGCCACCCTGGGCATCAAAGTTACCGATGAAGGCGGGTTATTTGCGGAAGATAGCATTGTCGTTGTCGTAGATTCCATTGTGGTAAGCATTGCCGAATTTCCGGATAATGGTTTAATTCCCCGGCAGTTTGCAGTGGCGCAAAATTATCCCAATCCTTTTAATCCCAGCACTGCAATTAAATTTGATGTGCCCCGGGCCAGTGATGTAAGGGTGTTTATTTATAACATTCTCGGCCAGCGAGTGCGCACACTGGTGAGCCAGCGCCTGGCAGCCGGCACTTACGAGGCTACCTGGGATGGTTTAAACGACCAGGGAGTTCGCGCTTCCAGCGGCGTCTATATCTACCGGTTCGAAGCGGATAATTTCACCAAAGTGATGAAAATGATTATGATGAAGTAAAAAATATTCAACCGTGATTTTCGCGAATTTCCACCTATTGGTTTCAGGTTTAAATTCGTGGCGTTAGGGCAAATTACGGTTTTATAATCGACATGTTCCTTTAAGAGCATGGCTCCAAATAAAAAGGCGAAGATGGATTCATCTTCGCCTTTTTTCATATCATATTACCTTTTTAAAAATAACAAGTGTTCATTACTACTGATGCTGCCTGAACCTCCGTTGCATTCCTTTGCCACGTCCTCCATGTGGCGGCCCGCCATGGCCTCTTACCATACCGCCTTCCGCCAGGAGGTGCAGATCAAATGTTTGCCGTTGCTCCGGGGTTAGCATATTCCGCACGTCCTGCTGATGAAGCAATCGGCTCAGGTGCATTTCCGTACGAACTTTTTCCATTTCTGTTAAAATTTCCTTTGCTTCACTTTCAGCGAATTCTTCCGCGGTCATTTCCAATTTCAAATCGCCTTCCAGCGATTTGAGTTTGGTTTTCAATGGCAGCATTTCTTTGCGGTGCTCCAGGCGTAACGATTCCAGCGTTTCTTGTTGCTCATCGGTTAACTCCAGCATTTGCTCCATCTTGCTGCCGCGTTCCGCTTTTGGGCCAAAACCCCGTTGTGCAAATAGATTCATCGTTAATGCTAAAGCAGCGATAAGTCCGAAAGTTAAAATGTGCTGTTTCATGGTTAAATCTCCTTTGTGTTTTGTTTGTGTATTTATACTACGAGCAGGAATAAACTTCACTTTGCAAATGATACCGGATAAGGTATTTAACGAGTATCCAGCATCGTCAAATCTTAAGTATATTCCCATTCACTTATAGTATACTGAAATAAAAGACCATTTAAGCGCTCCATTAATGTGGCGGCCCCCCGCGCGGCGGCCGGCCTCTCCCCTGCCCTCTTCCCGGCCTGTGCGGCGGCTTACCCTGCATCAAAAGATGAAAAAAATGTTTCTGCTGTTCCGGCGATAAAAATGTTTTCATCTCTACAAATTGATCGATTGCTTTATGGCTTAATGTTAACCGGATAGCAGAAATTTCCTGCATTTTACGATTGATAGCATCTTTATCAACCGAATCTTGTTGAACCAGTTCTAAAATATCGCTTTCCAGCTGGCGGATTTCTTCATTTTGCGGTCGAATTTCATCCATAAAATTTCGCATCAATTTTCGCAATTGCCGATGCTGTTCCCTGCTTAAATCCATCGCTCCCGATGGCGGCCCGCCAAAAGGAGGCTTGCCTTTTGGTTCGGAGCGAGATTGAAAAAAAATGAAACTTCCCAGTGCCGCCAAATTCACGATTATTAGAAGCACCAGCAAACCAATCAGTACCTTAATTTTCATATTGCTCCTCGTTTTGATCCTCTAAAACCGATTCCCAATTTTCAAGCTGCCCCTGTTGGGAAAATACCTGGTAATAACTGCTAAAAACGTCTTCATCAGAATACATTTCGGCAGATGTATTTGCAGTTGCCAATTCCCTTCCTAAAAAAACACCAATACTCGCCGCTATCAGCAGCAGGAATGCGGAAAATGACAGGCGAATCGCGCGATTCCAGCGAATCGCTTTTTGCGTTTTGAGGGATATTTTTTTCTGCTTCTCTTCTGCTAACGCTTTAATCCTGGTTGGCAAAAAGGGATCGGCTTCCAATTTTGGTAAAATCGTTTTACCCGGTTTATCCAGTGCCGCAGCCATTTTTCGGAAATATGCCTGGCACTCCGGGCAGCTTTCCAAATGGTGATCGACCACAGCCTTTTTATCGCTGGCCAATTTTCCTTCCGACCAATCTAAAAACGACTTTTTAACATGTTCCCGGTTCATTATTCTTCCCCATTAATCTGTTTCCCAGGGAACGTCTTAGCGACGATCCCTGGGCTGTGGAATATAACACCTACGGCGTATTTTGGAAGCTATCGCTTCCGGGATTTGTCTTTTGCCAACTGCCTACTGCTTACTTAAACTTTTTTACTTTTTACTGCTACTGCCTTTTGCCACTTGCAATTTTCTCCTTCATCCTTTAAAGCTCCTCCAACCACGGCTCCAATCTTCGAATCATTTCTTTTTTCGCACGATGAATCCGTGTTTCTACTGCGCTAAGACTAATATCCATTATATCGGCAATCTCCTTATAGCTCATATCTTCGTAACGGTGCAGTATAAACGGCACACGATATTTTACCGGCAGTTTTTGGATAATCGAGCGAATTATTTTTTCTCGCTCAGATTTTTCCATTTTGCGATCCGGAGAAGAAAAACCGCTTTTACCCCAAAATGTTGGCTCAATCTGTTCTTCTTTAATCGCATCGCCAATTGGTTTATCCATTAAATTTAACCATTTACGCCGTTGTGTTTTTTTTAAGTGATTCAGAATATGGTTCGTCGCAATCCGGTAAATCCAGGTAAACACCTGCGACTCGCCACGAAACTTATCCATATTTTCATACACTTTGATAAAAACATCTTGTGCCAGGTCGCGAGCAGTCTCTTCCTTCTCCGTCATGCGATAGGCGAGATTGATAACTCGATCTCCGTATTCCCGGTAGATTTCTTCAAATGTCATTGCGTCCTAATGCCCCATTGGATAAACTGCTCTCAGCTACAAATAGATTGGTTGCGCCGCCACATCTCTTTTCTTGAGTTTATCAAAAGATTAGACAAACGTGCAAGCCTATTCTTGCAAAAAAAATATTTTTCTCGCGATTGTTGCCTTACCATTGACAATAAAATGGCTGTTTTCTATATTCATCTACAAATTAATGTGAGGCACAATTAAAAGGAGGAACACGATCGTTATGGAAAAATTGACTCGAAAAGAATTTTTACAGCGATTGGCAATGTTAGGATTAGGAGTATTTGGCGCAGGGAGCACGTTGAATGCCTGCGGTAGCGGCGGCGAAGAAACGGCTGCTAAACAATCCGAACCGGCGCCTAAAGCGGCTGAAGTGGAAGACCCATGCAATGATTTATCCGGTCTTACCGAAGCAGAAATCAACGTGCGCGACACGTTTAAATATGTTGCCCAAACGCCGGAAGAAGGGAAATATTGCTACAATTGTGCACTATATACGGAACCGGCAGAAGGAGCAAAATGTGGCGGCTGCCAAATCATGAAAGGCCCCATTAACCCGGATGGTTGGTGTATGCAATGGGTGGTTAAACCGGCGTCTTAAAATAGCAGGTTTGTAGTTTAAGGTTTGTAATTCAGTCTTTCGGTCGTCTTTGTTCACCTCGGAAAACCGGGGTGAACTACGAGCTACTCACTTCATTAAAACCATTTTCCGAATCTGATTCAAAATTTGATAGTAATAAATACCGCTAGGTAAGGTTGCAGCGTTAAATTCAATTTGATGCGCGCCAACCGGTTTTAAACCTTCTGCAATTCGAACGACTTCACTCCCCAAAATATTGTAAACGATCAACTCGATTTCGGTTGACCGGTTTAACTCATATTTAATGGTTGTCATTGGGTTAAATGGATTAGGGTAATTTTGATGTAAAACGAGCGTCTGGGGTATTTGAGCATCTGTTCCGGCTATGGAAGTTGGCGTTTCAATGTTTAATTTCAGCAACACCGGCAAATGGTCGCTGGCTTCATGAAGAGCATTGGCAACATTCGCCGGAACATCCTGGTTTACTCCATCATTGACTGCCTGGTTAAAATGATTGCCATCATTTCCAAATGTACGGTAAGAACCGGGTATATAATCCACACCGCCGCTCGCCTGAATGTTTAGCGAAATTAAAATCATATCGAAACGATCATCCAATCCACCTGGAGAGCCACCGCCAAAACTCGTTGTGCGGGGCGATTGGGAATGAATACTGCTAAAACTCGAATTGTTATTCCAATTTCCCAGTGAGTTAATCGGGTCTACCACTGCCCCGCGTGCCCCCTGGTTAAACTCCAGCAATGTTTGAAAGGCTGCCTCGCTGGAGCTTCTCACATTAAAATCACCTGCGACAATAAAATTTGTTTGCGGATTTAACGCATCGGTAACATTACGCAATAAATCAATTTCTAACGACCGCTGCTGTTGGTCGGAGTTGCTCGAACCTGCTTTTAGATGCAGCGAATATATTACCAGGGTATCGTCGGTAGTATTATAAACGATGGTAAATTGGTTAATATCGCGCACATCTGTGGGGATTCGAACATTGCTGACAAAGGTAAATTTGTTCTGTTTATAATAGAGCGCATTGCTGGTAAAGGGGCTTTGGAGAAAGGTAGCAAGCTGGTAGTCGCTACGGTTAAAATTGAGCACGTTATTTAAAAAATTATTCGCACTCGCTGTATTGCCAACTTCTTGCGCCACCAGTAAATCCGGTTGCATGGCATCCATCACCACACGGAAATGCGTATCTCGCCCGGCGTTGTCATAATTCAGTAAATTGTAGGTGGCAAGAGAAATTTTCTCATCAGCAAAAATTTGTGTTATCAATAGCAATGGCAAAAGTAGTATTCGAAAGCGAGTCATAATCATTCCTAATATTTAATCATGAAACATTAATCATTTATTTTTCCAACCGCCAATGTCACCTTCACTCCCCCGTTATCGAGCAAAATGGAAGTATCAAATTTCAGCCCGGTTTGCCGCAGCAAACTATCCGAATTGCAAAGCATGGCAACGCGCCAGCCGGCACACTTATTTCGTAAGACACTTCCCAATTTTGCATACAAGTTGCGTAAATCTTTATCGGCATTTAACCGAACACCATAAGGCGGATTGGTTACGATCCACCCGGTTTGTCCTGGCGGATCAATTGCAGAAATGGTTCGACAATATAACGTAATGGATTCTTTTACGCCAGTGCGTTCCGCATTTTCTCTTGCGGATTGAATTGCGCCGGCATCGCGATCCGAGGCGGTGATGAGTGGGGCGCTTTCAACTGCGGGCGCTTTAGCCATTGCAACCAGGTTTTGCCATTTTTCGCGATCAAAATTTGGCCAGCCCATAAACGCAAATTTGCGATTAATTCCCGGTGCTTTCTGTTTAGCCATTAAAGCGGCTTCGATGGCAATTGTTCCCGAACCGCAGAACGGATCGAAAAGCGGCGATTTTTTGTCCCAGCCAGCCGCCAGCAGCATTCCGGCGGCCAGGGTTTCCCGCAGCGGTGCTTTGGCGGTTGCCAATCGATAACCGCGACGGTGCAATACAGCACCGGAGGAATCGATACTAATCGTACAGCGATTCCGGGCAATACGAACAACAATTAACTGTGGCGGATTTTGTGCTGCATTCTCATCAAATTTTACCAGCGTTGGCAGCGCACCCAATCGCTTTCCGATTGCTTCTGTAATCCGTTGTGCCACTGCACCGGAGTGATACAATCGCGATTTATGGCAAGTGACTCGCAGGGCAACGGGTTGTTTTGGCCGGAGATAATTTTCCCAGGGTAATTGGGCGACTTTACGTTTTAATTCCGGAAAACCGCTGGCAAAAAATTCGCCAAAGCGAACCAGGATGCGGGAAGCCGTTCGCAAATAGAGATTGGTGCGATAGATCATTTCCAAATCACCGGTAAATTCGACACCTCCGGCGAATTGGTTCGGCTTAACGGATTTTGACAGGCTGTTAAATTCGGCAATTGGGTTATTGGAATTTATGCTTAGTTGTTGTAATTCATTAGCGGTAAACGGCTCCAATCCCGGAGCGCAGGCGGCGAAGAGTTTTTTCATTGGCGATGGACATTTCCAGTTTGATTTTTTTGAATTAAAACACAAGTTGAAAAC
>CAXHHS010000058.1:0-15308 GCA_964015645.1 uncultured bacterium | reverse complement strand
ATAAAAACGATGGCGAGAAGCGCATCTCTCGATTTGATTTTGCCGTAAACGAATTGAGCCAGCGTAAGTGCCGATGTAATAACCGTATTCCCTTTACTCTCACCATCCACAAGCAGGCCAATCATATCGGCATTTTTAGAGTGGCTGGTGGAATCTGTTTCCGTTTCAAAAGCGCCTTTAAGCATTCCGTCTAATGGCGGAACCTCGCCTCCCAATTGGTCAATAAAGCTTCTGGCAACCTGGTGCCCAATCCAGGAACCTAATGTAAGATCCGCCGCTAACCAGCTCTGACTATTTAGCGGGTATTGATGTTCTTTGAGAAGATCGTAAAGAGTGGGTAATGTGGGGGCAATAATCCCGGGTATTGAAACATTGCCAGGGCTTCTTGTTATCTCATGCTTTTCCATTGGACGATGTTTTTTCGCCATAAAACGGTGATGGTTCCTGGTGAATTGCTGCTTTTTTACCAATCGCAATCATGTATATTGTTGATTGATTTAACCCGTCGATATTCAGAAAATCGTCCATGTCGTGATCGAAAAAGCCCCCGACATTCAGGCATCCCAGGTTCAGCGCCGTCGCAGCGAGGTTGATATTTTGAGCCATATGCCCCGCTTCCAAAAAAACAAAACGATAGCCGCGAGCGCCATATTTAAAGGTAGAGCGGCCAAAATGCCCGGTAATGATAACCATTAACGAAACGTCGAAAGCCAAATGCGATTGGAACGGCACAAGTGCTTCCGCGATCCGCGGCGAAAGATCGCCTTCCTGAAGCAGCCGAAGATGATGTTTCATGGGATTGTAATGAAATAAACCGGAAGGCGTTTCGGCAATATGTTTGCTGGTAAAATATATTTCTAGCGGATAAAGCCCCCCGCCGGAAGGCACTGTGCGAAATGGCCGTAAAAAACTGGTGTTTTTATTGGTGCGCGTAACGCCATAGCCAGCGTAGAGCAGTGTAGAAACTTGTTCCAGCGTTACAGGTTGTGGCTCCAGCTTTGCCGGGGTAACGCGTGATATAATTGTTTCGGCTAAGGTTTTATCAAAATTTTTTAGAGCTTCGGGAAGGTCGATGATAGGAAATCCTTCGTAATTCAGAGACTCGCTCATATAGGCCATGCGCGCGGCAATGGCCTCATCCGTCATAAATTGCCGGTGCTTTTCTGTTTTGGAATTTTCGTGAAATAACTCCCAGGCGTAATCATCATCCGGTGCTGGCGGTAAAATCATATCGTTCCAGCGATTTTTTTGCATAACCGGTATCTCCTTATGGGTACATGTGAGGCGATGGATTGTCGCCGCTCTCTCGATTAATCCCGGGATAGCCGAGTTTCTGCGGCACTTCCCAAAGGCGCGTGCTGCCTAAAGAGCGGTTTCGATAAGACATAAACAACGGATGAAAGCCGGGAATGAGCGCCCGAACAACTGTTAGTCCCAAATCCTGCACATCCGGTGTCGTTAAATCGATAATCAGCACCTGGTGGTTTATAGCTTTGGCACGCTGGCATAATATTTCCAGGTCTTTCCGGGGATCGCCGGTGGATAAATTTTCCATCTTTTCAAAGTCGATCCGTTCGGGGGATTGAAAAATAAAATCGGCCAGGTGGGCATTGCGGTGATCGGTCCAAAAGTTCAGATGGGTCATCTGATCGGTAATATTATCATGCGAAGGCGGGTTTGGCACAATTCGCGGCATCCAGGCTTTGATGGTGTGGCAGTAGCGGCGAGTGTGCGCGAGTTCTTCCAGGCTTTTGCAAACGGCTTCTTCGGGATCGAGGGCTGTTGAGGCGGCAAAAACCAGCGCGGGCACTTCTTCCCCGGGACTTTGCAATACCGATAAAACGGTCGGGATGCCAATATCCGTCGTCATATCCAAAAGGGTTACCCTGCTGCCCAACCGTTCAAATCGTTTTACGCGATCGTAATTTTCATCGCTGAGAGTTTCAACGGAAATTTGTGGTGGGGCCAGCATCGCTTGCCAGGTAATCATCAGGGCATCCCGTTCGATAACTTCGCAAACGCCGGAAATAGCGGCTTCCGCAGGGCTGCAATGGCAGGCCATCCCGGTAGAAATCGGCTGGCCGATTGGCATGTCGCCGCTCCCAAAGTGAAAATAATACGGCATATACACCATCGACGCCGGTACATGAATGCGGTCTCCAGAGAGGGGATCCAGCGCTTTGGTCCAGCGAACAGTCGTGGTATTATCAAACGGTACCCACATAAAGCCGGGCTGCTCATATTGTTCTTCGCTATACAGGGCAAAGGTTTTTGGTTCGACACAATCGAAGGACGCATCTTCGTAGCTGGTTAGGGGAAGGCTCTCCAAATCGTAAATTGCCGAACAATAGCGCTCGACGGCCTCACCAATTGCTTTTGCCAGGGCTACTTCCCGGGATACCGATGCGCCACCGGCGTTATTGAAATTCTGAAATTCGCCAAATGCTTGAGTGTTGCAGGCATTCGAAAAGTAGTGGAAAAAATCGGGAGTCCCCGGGTGGCGAGGCAGTTCCATAACATATTCGATAATACCGAATTTAACATCGACTAAATATTCCGAAAGATCGGCAAGTCTTGCAAATGAAGCAGACAAAAAATACCTCGTTATCGTTATTGAGTTTTGTCAGGGCCAAAGCGCTCCTGTGGTGTATATTGCCCGGTTTCGGGAATTTTTTCCCCTTCGACGAATTGGCTTCCCGGCATAAAGTCGGCTTTTTCCAGGCTGTTGGCAGGGTGCGATGTTATTTTGCTGCACGCCGGACACCGGGGGGCGCGCAATACTTTCCGGGTTAACAATGTCGGTACGAGCAAACTCACTTCTACCAGCGTGCCAACCGTATATCGCATAACACCAGAATAAAACTTCACTATCTCTAACGCCGCAATATCACCTAAAATGGATGCCATCGACGGATAAAACCCCGAAACGGATTGCCCGTAAAAAGAGGCCTGCTCGCTTTTTCGCCGCAGCAAGTAATCCTCCAAATGCGAATTTTCACGGGCCATCAAACATTCATAACAAGCAGTCTCACCGGGAATCACAAACGGCCCGACATGCCCCACCATTTTGCGCAGCATAATGGGAAAAAAGTGAATGGAGGTTTCGATACAAAAGCGATTCCAATCGCGCATTACTTGCGTACTGGCAAAATCAGATGTTGCAATCACACAATCCGTAATCTCCGGATCGAATTCGCCCGTCCAGGCGCGGTATTCCAGCGGCTGTGGTAAATCGGCTGGCCAAACATTTGCTTTCAGAGTATTATTTTCGAACATTCGCTGGTTGCGGGCAATGGTATAATCAACAACCGTAATGTTTTTTATACCGCCCCGGATTAAAGCGGAGGCTAACTGGCGTGAAATAGCATTTACTCCGAAAATGACAAAATTTTTGGCATTTATCTGCTCGTTAGCTTTTTTCTCGGTAGTGCCAAAATGCCAGTAGAAGATTTCCAGGCTGCTTTCGGCTTCGTTAACCGGTTCATCGATAGATGTTGCCGGAACGAAAATTCGTTTTTCGATAAATTTTTCGACCAGGTCATCTATCGCTTTTCGGTCCGGCTCGGCAAACTGTAATTGAATTGCTTCTTTGGTGATGCCTTCTTCAGAAGCCATTGACCATACTTGCTTAACGGTTTCCATTGCTCGCTCGCCGATCACTTTAAATTCCGTACACCCGCGAACGATCAGAACGCCATTTTCTATTTCGATTATTTGAGCCGGCAATGCACGAAGCGCTGTGGATTCGGCAAATTCACCAGGGCTGGTATTGTTCATGTTGAGACCGCCTTTTTCGATTTTCAATAATTCTATTTAGATCGCGATGTTCAGCGTATTGCGGCGCAAAAACTTTATGCAGTTTATGATATTCGCGCATAAATTTTTCTCGCGGCAATCGCGTTTTGGTAACGGGGTGTTGCAAGTCGAACAGCTCCCAATTCGGGCGGCCATTCGGTTGTCGTTCGATAACCTCATCGAACGATTTTAAAGCATCGGTGCCGGGCAGTGGCGTCCAAATGGTAAAGGAAGGATAATCAACTTTGTTGTGTTCAATAAAATTCACCAATCGTTTAAAACTGCGTTCCGTGTAGTTGGGATGGACGATAAAACCGGCAAATACTTTAATGCCAATTTCGCGAGCGGCACGCAATCCTTCTTCTACCTGGGCAACCCGCAGCCGTTTGTTGTAGTCAAGTAATTCTTCATCGGTAATGGATTCGATGCCGATAAAAAGCCTTTCAAGGCCGATCTCGTGCCATTCTTCCATTAATTTACGGGAGCGAATTAGGGTGTCTATCCGGCAGTAAGTAAAATATTTCTTTTTGATGCCGGCATCTTTAATGGCAGCGGCAAGTTTAAACATGCGATTATTATCAACAAACGCTTCGTCATCCACAAAAAACACAAAATCTTCCTGAATTGCAGCAAGCTCTTCTATTACTTGCGACAACTCTCTTTTATAATAACGGCCATCCATAATTTTCCACAAAGAACAAAACGAGCAGCGATAAGGACAACCGACAGTATTGCGCATCAATGCGATAGGGCGCATCCAATCGATATAATATTCATTGCGGTCGTTTGCCGTTATTTTGCGATTGGGAAAAACCAAATTATCAATTTCAAAGGGAGGGGCTTCTCCGCCAAAATGGAATTTGTTGTTGGGGTCGCGCGTCCAAACGGCAGGAACGGAAATAGACTTAGCACCTTTTTCGATTAATCTCAAAATGGTGCGAAACGGCGTTACCCCTTCGCCGGTCACCACGAAATCGATCTCCGGCTCAAAAAAATCTGCCGGCAGCAACGTTGCGTGGTGACCGCCGGCAAGGGTATAACAATTGGGAATGAGATTTTTGATTTGACGGCAAATTTCCAGGTTGCGCAGAACGTGCATGGAATAGCCGGTCACAGCAGCGACATCCGGTTTAAATGCTTTAATTTCTTGCAGCAAAGTTCCCGGGTATAAGCGCAAGTCTAATAGTTTAGCCTCATGCCCCTCTAACTGCGCCCCCGCCGACAAATATTCTAATGCCAGCGGTTCTGCAATTGCGCCTAAATCACCCCACCCGATTATTTCAGCGGGAGAGTCCGGTTGAATCAGTAAAATACGCATATCGTTTAGCAAAAAGAATTTAGGCTATGAAAGTATGCCAAAAGATGCGACCCTGACATTAACACGTTGCATCAATGACGACACTTGCAGTACAAGTACAACACGGACAACAGCTACAGCAGCAACAGGCATCGCCAGCTAATGCGGCGCCGCCGGTATTCATACGATCTGATAGATGATCAAACGCATGAGCGACAGAATCAATATCGCCCACTGTCAGCGAAAGGCCGGTCATTTGATCGAAAACCTCGATCACCTTATCTTCCCCCTGGCTGCGATACTGTTTTGTTACATTACGGAGGGTTACCAAATGGGCTTTGGTCAATTCCTTCGCATCATTCGATAACAACCCAACTTCTTCTTCATTCAACCCCATTTCAGTAATTGGGGTGTCATTTGGAAATAAACCGGTACCACTTCTATCGGCCATAATGAAAACTCCTTGGTTAAATTAATGGATATGGTAAATTAGAAAAAACAACTATTTATGGGAGAGTACAACGATTGTCTATAAACACAGGTTTATAATTCATTATGTAATTTACAAACTTGCCTTACAGAATTCTTGTGGCTCAAAGGTTAGAGATTTTTTAGCTTTACTAAAAACTGATAGTCGATCAAAATTGCTCTGTGGCAAGATAGAAAAAAATCTTAAATAAGCAAGGAAAAAATGCCCGCTCTAAAAAAATATCCGCTCATTTGTTAGATTTTTGAAAATAGATGAGTTTAAGGTTTGTTTTAATCTATCGAATACAAATACAACCGCGCCGGAATATCATCCGCTTCTTCGCTAACAGTATAGTATCCGATATTACCGGGATGCCAGCAAACGGCTTCGCCTTGCGGTTCTTTTTGATAAGGCAATCTTCTTGGCTGTTTCTCAAAAACTTTCCAAAGTTGTTGCCCGGGGCGCCGCGACCAATAATAAATCGTATTATAAGTTTTGATTAAAACGCCATTTCCGGAAGGCGAAATATCCCCGGCAGTGACATTGTGAATGGGGATTGTAGCTACTTTTTCGAGTGTCATCGGCGCAGTTGTCGATTGTGGAAAGGGGGCGATATAAACACCGACACTGTCTTCTCTTTTGGAAACCACATAAATATCTTTAGTAAGGGGATCGACCATTACCGTTTCAGCATCACGGTTTCCGTCAATATATTGATAGGTGATCGTTTCAACATTACCCAGGACGGTATTTACCGGCCGCTGGCTCGGTACCACTTTCGGCTCCGGCACCCGGTAGATATATTTCCAGTCACTTACTGCACTATTATCTCCAATCTCACCGATATATAAATAACTTTGCCCATCTCTTGGTCCCGGCCCGATGGCAATATCTTCCCAATCCCGGTGCTTTGCTCCTTCTATGTAAAATACACCAAGATGTTTTCCTTTATCATTAACCGCATAAAGGCAAGTTGTGTCGCCGCTGTCATTATGTACCCACAGAACGCCTTTTTGTTGCGAGCTGGCAGCAATGCCGGAAGCTTCATTGATGGGGCCATATTCCAGCGGCCCCATATCAGTTAGTTTTATTTTTTTGTTCGGAACGTCAGAAAAATCAATTACTTGAGGATCGCCGCCACACGAATTGAATAGTTGATTTATAAAAAATACGAAGGCTAAAAGCGCGAATGAATGACGCATCTTGTGTCCTTGTGTTAATTTTATCCATGCAAATTTTTCGATCAATTTATCCCTATTCATTTGTTCTAAGAGGCTGTTTGGAAATTCGCCACTAAGGCACGAAGTCTCAAAGAATCACAAAAAAATATTGAAAATACTTCGTGAAACTTGGTGTTTTGGTGACTTATTCCAAAGGAACCACTTTGTGGGTGGCATAAAATTAGATTTTTCAAACACGCTCTAAAATAGCGCAAGTATCGGGTTGAAGCTATTCCGTTGTGCGAATATATTCCCATGAAGTTATAATTATGTATGATTTTAAGCAAAGGAACAAGCAATGAATAATTTCAAAATATCTCCGATTTCAAAAGAGCTTGCAGATCAGGTTCGGCTCACTATGAAAGATCGTTTTGGAAAAAAGGCGGAAGTTTCCGTTGCCGGCGAAGGCGGGTACGGCCCTTGCCGCTCTTGTTTAAGGCAATTCCAACCGGGGGAAAAACGAATTCTTTTTTCTTATGCGCCGCTTCAATCCGAAACGCCTTATAACGAGGTAGGCCCTATTTATATACACCTGGATAATTGTGAAAATTATTCCGGCAGCTCCTTTCCGCAGGAGATTAAAGCAGGTAGAATCAGCATATCGCTTTCATTGCGCTGCTATAACAATAAAAGGCGGATGGTTGATTCGGTACTGGCAAAAAATTCGGAAGTGGAAACGCTTATTACAAATTTATTTCAAAATCCCGAAGCAGATGTAATCCAGGTAAGAAATTCCGAAGCCGGTTGTTTTATTACCAACATAACCAGGGCATGAAAAAGCTTTTTCCAATCAACCTTTTTCCAGCGTAATGATTTGATTGGCCGTAACACCGGAAAAGGATTGCTTTTTACCATCCGGCCATTGAATTAAAATTTCCTCTACCACGGTTGCTGAACCGAGGCCAAAATGAACGCGTGGATCGTTGCTCGACAGGTAACTATAATAGGGCGCTACCTGCCGGTGTATTTTTTTTCCATTTACGACGGCAGTAATTTTTGCACCGGTTACCGTGCTTTTTGATGTCGGGTCAATTAACCGCACAATCAGCCAATGCCCTTTTCCCGCTACGTCATTTCGAATAAGCCGTGCCTTACCGCCGCTGTTTGATAGCAAAAGATCGATGTCGCCGTCATTATCCACATCTCCAAATGCCAGCCCGCGGCTGTTTTCGATTTTTGCGCAAAAGCCTTTGGCGAAACCACTTATATTTTGAAATCTTCCGCTGCCGTTATTTTCAAATAACATATTTGGCTCGGCGTAATCATCCCAATAATTTGTGTTTTTACGATCCACCAACAAAAGTCCGCGAGTGACCCTGCCGTTGGCAATTGCGAGATCCAGATCGCCATCATTATCATAATCGAAAAAACCGCTGCCAAAACCGGTAAACGGTATGCCAGGCCCGGCCAGCCTTGTCGATGTGGTTTCATCCCAAAACCCATTTTCCCCGGTATTCCGGTAAAGTGTATTGCTTTCTCCGCGTAAGTGGGTAACAAACAGATCCAAATTCGAGTCGGCATCAATATCCCCCAGGGCAATTCCCATGCTGGCTTCAGCGCTTCCCAATGCGTTTAATGCGGCACCATTTAGCAGGCCCAGGTCCCGAAATGTGCCATCCCCCCGGTTAATCCAAAGATGATTGGCCTCCCCATCGTTGGCAACGTAGATATCGGGAAATAGATCATCGTTAAAATGGCCGCTGGCAACGCCCAACCCTTTGGAGGCGCCTTTGGCAATACCGGATGCAACGGACTTATCCGTAAATGTACCATCGCCGTTGTTGCGATATAAAATATCCGGCACCCCTGCAAACCCGGTCGGCCCGCAATAGTCCGGTCGCCCCGCTTTGTCCCGGCAAATTACCGAACGATTGTATTCGAGGTAATTCGTAATATAAATATCCAAAAAGCCGTCGAGGTTATAGTCTAAAAACGCGATCGAACATCCCCAATTCGGATTTGTGATACCGGCAGCCCGGGAAATATTGCTGAATGTTCCATCCCCGTTGTTACGATACAGCGCATCGTGGCCAACATTGGATATATACAAATCAACGTTGCCATCATTATCGATATCCCCTGCGGCAACGCCCATCCCGTAGCCGGTATCGCCTAACCCGGAAAATTCCGTTACATCGACAAATGTTCCATCAGACTCCTGGCGATAAAGGTGATTTTTTAGCGATGGCTTACCAGGCGTATTCTTTCCATGCCAGGCGCCATTTATTAAATAAATATCCAGGTCGCCATCATTATCAAAATCCAGAAATGCATTACCGGAACCGATGCTCTCCGGCATGAAATAACTGCCATCCACACCGGGATTGTGAATGAAATTCAGATTCACTTGCCCAGTAATATCGGTAAAGATGTTTTTTTCGGATTCTTCCCAGGGGGTGTCTTCGATTTTATCGCATCCGGCTAAAAGGAAAAGAATGAAAATGAGAGGTAGAGTAATCGGGATTGATTGCATCCAAATTCTTCACATAAATTTAAAGCGAGCCTAATCTAAGCCGGTTCAACTGTGCAGATAACCGATTTGGAAGCCGGTGTCAGGCTGCCGTCTGCTTTGCTATCGATGGAAACCAGCACATTTGCTTCCGGGAAATATGTTGCAATACATTTGCGGGGAATATCGTATTCTATCACCAGGAAATGTTTTGCGATGCGAGTTTCGCCTTTAAAATGGCTCCGTAAATGCACGACTTGTTGGTGTGCCAACCCGGCAGCGTTCATATCGTCCCGGTTCATCAGCACCACTCGCCGCTCGTTATGGATTCCCCGGTAGCGATCCTGCAAACCGTAGATCGTGGTGTTGTATTGATCGTGGCTGCGAATGGTCATCATAATGTATTCGTTTTCGGATAGGGACAGGCGCGGCGCTTCGTTGATGGAGAAATGGGCTTTTCCATCGGGCGTGTTAAACTTCCGTTCGCGAGCGCCATTGGGAAGGTAAAATCCGCTCGGTTGGCGAACACGGCGATTGTAATTATCGAAACCCGGAACGCATTGTTCAATCGCATCGCGAATACGATCGTAATTCGACACCAGGACACCCCAATCAACTTTTGAGCGCTTGCCTAACGTCGCTTTTGCCACTTCAGCTACGATTTTTGGCTCGCTAAGCAGGTGTTGCGATGCCGGTTTCAAATTTCCCTGTGATTGGTGTACTTTGCCCATCGAATTTTCCACACTAACAAATTGTGGAGTGGAATTTTGAATATCTTCTTCACTCCGCGCCAGGCAGGGCAGAATTAACGCCTTTTTTCCATGTATCAGATGGCTGCGATTTAATTTTGTCGATACCTGAACGCTGAGATTACAACGCCGGAGAGCCTCAGCAGTGTATTCTGTATCCGGCGTGGCAGAAAGGAAGTTGCCTCCCATCGCAAAAAATACCTTTGCTTCTCCTGTATACATTTTTTTTATGGCCGGCACCACACTCACCCCATGATGGCGAGGCGGTTCAAATCCAAAGTGCGCTTTAAGACGGTCGAGAAATGCCGGTTTCGGTTTTTCCCAGATGCCGACAGTGCGGTCGCCCTGCACATTGCTATGCCCGCGCACCGGGCAAGTGCCGGCTCCCGGTTTACCGATGCTGCCACGCAACAATAGCAGGTTCACCAATTCTTTAATGTTATTGACGCCATTTTTGTGTTGGGTTAGCCCCATTGCCCAACAGATAATAATCTTTTCATGGTCCATAAACAAGGTGGCTGCCTGGCGAATAGCAGCTTCGGCGACGCCGCTTTCCTGCACTAAATCCTGAAAATCTTGCTTTTTTAAATCAGTGATAAACGCTTCGTAATTCGCACAATATTCGTTAATAAAATCGTGGTCAAACACGCTGCCAGGGTTTCTTTCTTCAGCCTCTAACATCAGCAGCATAATGGCTTTTGTTAGCGCCACATCGCCATTTATGCGCACTTGCAGAAAGAGATCGGTAAGTTGCGTGCCATTGCCGAACATATCACCGATACGTTGGGGATGTTTAAAGCGCATCAGCCCGACTTCCGGCAATGGATTTGCCGTGATAATTTTGCCACCGTTCAGTTTGCATTTTTGCAATGCCGTAAGCATCCGCGGGTGATTGGTGCCGGGATTTTGCCCGATGACCATAATTACTTCCGTCTGGTGCAAATCTTCCAGCGTTACCGATCCCTTGCCAATACCAACGGTTTGCGAAAGCCCCACGCCGCTGGACTCGTGGCACATGTTGGAGCAATCCGGTAAATTGTTTGTGCCGTAATGCCGTACAAAAAGCTGGTAGAGAAATGCCGCTTCGTTGCTGGTTCGCCCGGATGTGTAAAAAATTGCCTCATCCGGGGACTCCAGGGCATTCAATTCCGCGGCAATTAGCTGAAAGGCATCCTCCCAATCGATTGGCTGATAGTGAGTTGCACCCTCATGCAGTATCATTGGATGGGTCAGGCGGCCGCTCTTTCCTAACCACATGTCGCTTTGTTCTGCCAGTTCCCGAACGGAATATTTGGCAAAAAAATCCGGGGCTGCGCGTTTAAGTGTCGCTTCTTCGGCAAATGCTTTAGCGCCATTTTCGCAGTATTCTGCTAGTAGCGAGCGTTTGTCGTCGGGATCCGGCCAGGCGCAACCGGGGCAATCAAAACCGGTTTCCTGGTTCATTCTCATCAGCGTTTTAAACCCACGCAAAAGCCCCATTTCTTCACGAAGGTGTTTTGTGGCAGTTTTTACAGCTTTCAGGCCGCCGGCAGTTTCCGGTAGATCCGATTGTTGCAAACCGGTAAATGCTTCCGGTGGCTGGGCAGCAGCTCGGTTTTTGGTTTCGCTATTCTTTTCGGGTGATTTTTGTTTCACGGCCATTTTGGCTCATATTTGATGATGAGTGTAGAAGGTTGGCTTCAACCACATTAAAGCTCAAATCCTTAACAGCAATTTTTCTCGCTTTTATTTCATCCCGATCAATACCGCTGAAGAAAAAGTATAACCAATTTGTAGGAAAATCAGAAGGTCAAAATTTTCATATCTCAATTTGTAGTAAAAAAGCTACTTCTCGCTATTGAGTAGCAAAAAACTTACAAAAATTATTTGTATGTTGACTTATTCCATACTTCTGTATAAGTTACGGTGTAATTTCTTAAAGAGGGAATAATTATAATTTGGGACAATTGTTTAAGGGATAGCTTGTATCACCTTGCCGGTGCTGAGGCCCTCCCCTTAGAAACCTCCCTCCTTAAATTTATAATTTAATATGGCCTCAGCACCACCAAAGTGATATGGCAGCTCAACAAAAAGGGCGCTTCAATTGAAGCGCCCTTTTTGTAAGTGGTTCATAAACAAAGTGCCATTTTTTCGCCAACCGCCACATTTTTACCAGCTATTTTAACTTCGTGTTCTTTATACCTTTAACAATCGGGAAAGAAATTCTCCCTTTATTCAGTTGCGCTTTCATTGAACATTCATTTCCATTTAAAATAATTTTAACTTTTTAAAAAATAGAAGTTTACGATCAAATCAAGCCCTGGCATCAGTTTTGATATTATTACAATATCGAAGATTATAAAAGGAGGATTTGATCGTTTAAAGAAGGCCAATCCAAATGAATAACTCAACAGATCAATAAATCAAAGTGAAAGAGGTTTAGTATGAAAAAGCAAAACTTAGTCATTCCGGTTATGGTAATTCTCAGCCTTTTGCTGGCGGCTGTTGCATTTGCCCAACCCGGCATGGGGCGCAAAGGTAAAGGATGGGGAGCCGGTTCGCAATACGGGCGGCTGTATAATCCCAATACCGCAGAAACCATCAACGGCGAAGTAGTCAGTATCGATAAAATAACCCCCATGAAGGGAATGTCTTACGGCCTGCATTTGAGGCTGAAGACTGAAGCCGAGGAAATTTCCGTGCATCTTGGCCCGACCTGGTATGTGGAGAATCAAGAAGAAACCATCGCAGCGAAAGATCAAATTAAAGTTACCGGTTCGCGGGTCACTTTTGAGGGCAAGCCGGCGATCATCGCCGCGCAAATACAGAAGGGTGACGCCCTGTTGGTGTTGCGCGATGAAACCGGTTTTCCATCCTGGGCCGGCTGGCGGAAAGGGCATCGGGATAAGATGATGGGAAAAGGCATAAGAGGGCAAAGCCCCTGCGGAGGTTCTTTCGGGATAGCAGATTGGAGTTCTGTAGAGACGGTGGAAGGCAAGATTCTCAAGGTAGAAAAAGTTGATACCAAAATGGGCAACTGGAAAGGAATCCACCTAATGGTAAAAGCAGGTGATGAAGAAATTCCCGTTCATCTGGGTCCCGAATGGTATATTGGAAAAGAAAATTTCCTTTTCAAAGAAGGCGACCAAATTGAAGTCAGCGGGTTGAGAATCACTTATGAGGAAAAACCGGCCATTGTTGCCGGCGAAGTCAAAAAAGGCGATAAAGTGCTAACCCTGCGGGATGAGTACGGTTCTCCGGCCTGGCGGGGCTGGCGACGAGGAATGTATCAATAGTTTTACCCCCCCTACCCCTCCCGGGGATTTGTGATACTAAAACCGGGCACACTGCCAACATTAGTATTGCAATCCCCGGTAATAAAAAAACAAAGAAATAATCATTAAACCAAAGGAGATTCACATGAATGAAGAACGCACATCCCCAACAAGTGACCTGTTGTCTTTACCGCGGATCAATGAACCTGCCCCGCAATTTACTGCAAATACCACTCATGGCGAAATTAAGCTTTCGGATTATAAAGGCAAATGGGTAGTGCTTTTTTCCCACCCGGCGGATTTTACCCCGGTTTGCACTACGGAATTTATCGCCTTTGCTAAAAAGTTTGAGGCTTTTCAGCAACGTAATACCCAGGTAATCGGGTTAAGTATTGACAGCATCTACTCGCATATTGCCTGGGTACGCAATATTGAGGAGAAATTCGGGATTAAAATCCCCTTTCCGGTGATTGCCGACCTGGATATGAAGGTTGCGAAACTTTATGGAATGGTTCATCCGAATGCCTCGGATACCAGTGCGGTGCGGGCAGTATTTGTAATCGATCGGGTGCAAAAACTGCGTGCCATGATCTACTATCCGCTGACAAACGGCCGCAGCATCGAAGAGGTTCTGCGCCTGGTAGATGCCTTGCAAACTACCGATAAGCATCAGATCGCCACACCGGAAAATTGGCATCCCGGGGAGCAAGTCATCGTTCCACCGCCGGTTACCCAGGATGCAGCAGAAAAGCGGGTGGAAGAACCTTATGAAATTAGCGATTGGTATTTTTCTAAGAAAAAACTCTAATATTTCCACTATAATTATTTTAAGGCGAAGAAACTTCCTTCGCCTTAAAATAAAATTGCAACCGATAAATAATTTAGGAACTGCTCAATGAGAAAAAAGAAATTTATACGGGCGTTGTTGATTCTACCTTTCCTGGTTTCTTTCGGGTTTTCCCAGCCGGATGAATTCCGGCACCTTTCTTTGCAAGAAGCTTTGGAAATTGGTGCTGAACAAGGATATCAATTACTAATAGCCAAAGCACAACTGTCAGAAGCGCAGGGCCAAAATTTGGAAGCGTGGAGCGGATTTTTACCCCGTATTACGGTTTCGGAAAATTATGTCAAATCCGATAACCCGGTAACCGTCTTCGGCTTAAAACTGAAACAGGGAGTTTTTAGCGAGCAAGATTTTGCCATATCATCCTTAAATCAACCGGGGGATTTCGAGAATTTCACCTCCGATCTTACGATAAAAGTGCCACTTCTCAACCTCGATGCCATATTCGGGAAATCCGCCGCCGGTTTAATCGTGAAGGCTCGAAAAAAGAGCCTGGAACGGGCAACAGAAGCGATTATCTTCAACATCAAAACTGCATACTTCGGTTTAATCCTCAGCTATAAAAGCCTGGCTGCGATTGAAGATGCGTTAAAAACCGCCGGAACCCACCGGGATAATGCCAACACAGCACTTGAGGAGGGCATTGTAAGCCAGGCCGATTACCTGGCCACGGAAGTGCGCCTGGCTGAATTGCAAGAGCAGCGGATGATCGCTCAAAATCAAATTCAGGACATCAGCGATGGCCTAAAGCTGATCCTGGGGTTGGAAAACGAAACCAGGCCGTTATTGCCGGTAGACAGCCTGGCCGCGCCGCCGGAACTTCTCCCCAAAACCAACCTTAATTATCGCCTTTTTGATCGGGCCGATTTACGAGCATTGCATTATCAAAAACAGGCTGCTCGCCGGAACCTTTGGAGAAAACGCAGTGCCTGGCTGCCGCGCTTGAATGGTTTTGCCAATTGGGAATGGAATGCCTCGGAAGTTTTTCGGAATGAAAGTTCCAATCGTACTATCGGGCTGCAAATGTCCTGGCATATTTTTGACGGATTAGCCCATTGGGGGGGCAACAAACAGGCTGCTGCCCGGGCCCGCCAGGTTGAAATCCAGTATCGCCAGGCCCGGCAGCAGGCGGAAAACCAGGTGGCAGCCGCCCAAAGAAAAATTCAAACCGCCCGGCAGCGCATCCGGGTAGCAGAAACAGCGGTGCGGCAAGCCCGGGAAAGTCTCCATA
>CAXHHS010000057.1:0-15410 GCA_964015645.1 uncultured bacterium | reverse complement strand
GATTGCCAAGAAAAAAGCCGAAGAAGCGACACAGGCCAAAAGTGAATGTCTCGCCAATATGAGCCATGAAATTCGTACACCGATGAACGGCATTATCGGGATGACAGATTTAGCGCTCGATACCGATTTGACACCGGAACAGCGCGAATACCTCGGAACCGTTAAAATTTCCGCCGATTCTTTATTGAATATCATTAACGAAATTCTAGACTTCTCGAAAATTGAAGCCGGAAAGTTAGAATTCAACCCCATCGATTTCGACCTGCGGCAGGCGATAAATAATATGATAAAAACCGTATCTGTGCGTGCTTACCAAAAAGATTTGCAACTTCATTATTATATTGAGCCGGAAACACCGAATTATCTCACCGGTGATTTGCACCGGCTGGGACAGGTGGTTTTGAATTTGCTGGGTAATGCCATAAAATTTACCGATGAAGGCGCAGTAATGCTAAAAGTTTGGCCGGAACATCAAATGGAAAACCGGGTGGTAATCCATTTTGCGGTTACGGATACCGGCATCGGTGTAGACAAAAACAGGCAACAGGAAGTATTTAATGCCTTTACCCAGGCAAATCATTCGCAGGCAAAATTGTACGGCGGCACCGGGTTGGGTTTGTCTATCTCCTCCAAAATCGTTAAGATGATGGGCGGGAAAATTTGGATGGAAAGCCCGGCGGATGTTCCGGTAACAATTGACAAATCTCAAATGGGCCAGGTTGCTTTTGATATAGTGAATCAAAAAACCGGGCCGGAAACTCCCAAACCAAAGGGCGATCAACCGGATCGAAATTACCCCGGCAGCACGTTTCATTTTACAGCGCGATTTTTTTTGACGAATGTGGATGCGATTTCGCAGCCGGCTTCCGAAAGCGTGCATTTGCCGATTTCGCTTAAATCAGATTTTTCACTGAATATTTTGTTAACCGAAGACAACAAAATCAACCAAAAGCTGATGCTGCGAATGCTGGAAAAAATGGGACACCAGGTAGAAATTGCCACGACCGGTAAGGAAGCCGTACAAAAATGGGAACGAGGCGACATCGATCTAATTTTAATGGATGTGCAGATGCCGGAGATGAATGGTTTTGAAGCCACAAAAATCATTCGCGCAAAAGAAGGCGATCAGGCACACACACCAATCATCGCCTTAACCGCCTACGCAATGAAAGGCGACCGCGAACGCTGCCTGGAAATGGGTATGGATGATTATCTTTCGAAACCGATCAAACGACAAGTTTTGTTTAATTTGTTGAATAAATACTCAATGGAAAAAAGTCAAGGTTTGTAGTTCACCCCGGCTTTCCGAGGTGAGAATTTGTACAGCCGAAAGGCTGAGCTACAAACAAACGTAGAAAGGAGAAACAAAATGAGATATTTTCACATCAGCCTGGTACTGGTTATGTTATTTGTGGCAAACCTTTTTGCCGGTATGCAAGATGAAGAAGTCGAATACAAATCCGGCGATACGGTTTTTAAAGGATATATCGTTTACGAAGATGAAGCAATCGAAAAACGCCCCGCGGTAATTGTCGTTCACGAATGGTGGGGGCACAACGATTATGCCCGCAAACGCGCCCACATGCTGGCAAAATTGGGTTACACTGCATTGGCTATCGATATGTATGGCGATGGCAAACAGGCAGATCACCCCAATGATGCAAATGCCTTTATGATGGAAGTGATCGGAAATTTTGAAGTAATGCAAAACCGCTTTACCGCAGCGTATGAATTTCTGAAAGCCCATAAAAGCGTAGATCCGGAACGGATTGCAGCGATTGGCTATTGTTTTGGCGGTGCAGTTGTATTAAACATGGCGCGCACCGGCATGGATTTGGATGCGGTTGTAAGCTTTCATGGGGATTTAACCGCTAAAACCAAAGCCGAAAAAGACAAGGTAAAAACGAAAATCCTGGTGTGCCACGGCGCAGATGACCCATTTGTGCCCGAGCCAGCGATTGCTGCCTTTAAAAAAGAAATGGAAGACGCCGGGGTGGATTATAAATTCATCGCTTACGAAGGCGCAGTTCACAGTTTTACAAATCCCGGTGCGGATAAAAAAGGCGAAGAGTTTAACATGCCCCTTGCCTACAACGAAAAAGCCGATAAAGAATCCTGGGCCGAAATGCAATCGCTGTTTGCAGAAGTTTTTGGCGAAGTTGAAGAAGAAGAGGAAGATATGGAAGAATAAATTAACCTGGTTTATCTCGTGACACAGCGATGTTTACCCTGCGGGCTGTGTCACGAGTTTTTTTCTTCAAAACAATTATACAATCCACTCTCCGTTCGCCACCATCTGCACTTTTCCGCCAACAAATATATCGAATTCCGTTTCGCTTAATTTTTTACCGCGAATTTTTATAAGCGATGGGCGCTTAATTTCATACCCCTGTTCCACCCGGAGATTCAGTTCGCTTTTTTTGAAATAATTGTGTTTTAGTAAATAGCTTAAAAAACAACCATTTGCGCTGCCGGTGGCCGGATCTTCCGGGATGCCGAAAAAGCCATCGAACATCCGGGCGTTCAAATCGTTTTCCGCTTCGTAAGCCTCCGGGCAAAACACAAAAAATGCCGTTGCCGGGGTATTGTTAACATCGGGGTTTTCCAAATCGGGATTATACCGGTGGATAAATTCGTTGTATCGCTCGCGGTTCACTTCAATCTTTCGCAATACGTCCAGCGATTTTAGCGGCACAATAATAAACGGAATGCCGGTTGAAACCTCCTCAATCGGGAAATTAGCATCAAGATCAACAGCGCTGATACCCAAAACCGGAATCACTTCTTCCGGGGAAAGTGTATTGATAAATGTGGGGTTCTTCTGCTTCATCCACAGGTCACTTAACGACGCGTTGGCATAAGTTAAATCGACCGGAATTTGCCCCACGCCCAGGTTCAGGATGATGCGTTCGGCATTCTGCTGCAAGATTTTTTCTTTGATGATATAAGTTGTACCCAAAGTGGGATGCCCGGCAAAAGGGATTTCCGCACCGGGGGTGAAAATACGCACATCAAACCCGCCGTTTCGCACCTCATCCGTGGCGATAAAGGTTGTCTCGGAAAAATTAATCTCAAAGGCAATTGTCTGCATTTGTTCTTTGGTTAATCCTTCGGCATTGCGAAACACTGCAAGTTGATTTCCACTGTATTTTTTCTCTGCAAAAACATCTACAAAATAATATTCGAGTGTTGGCATTTGGTTACTCCTTTAAAAATAATTTGTTTATATAATCCGTGGTGGATTGGCCGTTGGAAAGCTGGAATCATGGAAATGAAACGTGATGCATGTTGCGAAAATGTGGTTTTTCGCGCGTTACACATCACGTTTCACGACTGTTTTTAAATACACTGCAAACAACCGCAATCATTGTCAATTGCCGCGATGGCTTCTTTCTTTTTTCGAAAGCACAACAGTATAAACGACCCTTTACTGCGCATTCCGCAGAAATCCCAATTGCCTTCGCTTCTCCGGCGAATCTTATCACGGATTTCATTCTTGAGCGCACAGGCAGATCGATACGCTTTTAGTAACAGCTTTTCGGAGTCATACCTCGAATTTATCTGATTTGAATTTTTCATTCTAATTCCTCCTGTTTTTCTAAAGGTATATCCATTAATTTGCCGCTAAGTCACCAGGGCACTAAGTTTCACTAAAAAATATTGAAGGCTTTTGTGAAACTTCGTGACTTTGTGCCTTCGTGGCAATCTTAAACAACCTCTACATCTTTTTTCATTAAAAACGAATCCAGGCGTTCCAGGCATTCCGGAATATTCTTGCGGCCAAATCCGATGCGGAAGTGGGTTCTATCGAAATCGTAGACTTCCGAAGGCAGCAGCAGTACATCTTGTTCCGCTAACAATTCCATGGAAAACGCATGGGCATCGATATCCTGGCGAAACCCGGGGAAGGCGATTGGCCCGGCGGTTGGACGATGCCATTGTAAAAAATTCTGATACCTCTCAAAAAACTCATCTAACAATTGCAAGTTGTGAAAAACAATATCGAGATTTCGCTGCAAGATTTTTTCACGCTGCCGCAGGGCAATTGTTGCTAAAAATTCGCTGGGTGCGCTGCTGCAAATCGTCAGGTAATTTTTGTACGAGGCCATTTGATCGATTAGCGATTTATTCTGCGTTGCGATCCAACCGATGCGCAGCCCGGCTAACCCCAGCACTTTGGCAGTGCCGCCGGTGGAAATCGCATTTTCGTAAAGATCGCAGGCAGGCGGCAGGCGGTCTTCGCGATTGTATTCAAGCAGCCGGTAAATCTCATCGGAAAATATCAGGAGGTTGTGTTTGCGTGCCAATTCCACAACTTGCAAGTAATCGTTTTTCTCCATCAAGTATCCGCTGGGATTATGGGGGAGATTCATGATTATTGCACGGGTATTTTCTTTGATGTTTCGTTCCAAAAAATTGATGTCGAGCGACCAGCCATTTTCCTCATTGGCCGTCCAGGGGGTAATTTCGCAGCCGATTTGTCGTGGAATATCAATCAGTGATCCGTAGCAGGGAAAGTGAATAATGACATGATCTTCCGGGTTTAGCGCAACGTTCATAAACACAAAAATCGTTTCTTCCGTGCCGCTTTGCACCAGTATATTTTCTGCCGAATTGTTTTTATATAAAGTGGCAATTTCTTCCCGCAATTCGGGATTTCCATGGGTTTCCGTATATCCCAACCAATGCCGTTGAAATTTTTCCATGGCGCCCATTTCCATACTGAGCAATTCTTCAATGGAATACGATTCGCAATCCGAGCAGCATAACAAATACTGCGATTTAAATTCGTACTTCGCAAAAAAATCTTCTATTTTGAACGAGGGAAGTTTCATACTCGCAATTCCTGTGTTTTGTTTATGCAAAGGTCATAAGCCTAACAGCTTTATAATAGCTTAAACAGGAAAGATTTCTTAGAAAAAATTGCTAATTACTAAAATTCTGGAAAAAGACCTCTCGCGTTTATATTTTGTTGGCGAATTTATATTGCAATCGGGTACACTATTAATTTTAACCATAGAGGCTTTAGAAGTTGTGTAAGTCTTTTATTCTCAGCCTCTTGCAAGTCTGTGAATTTATGGCTAAAGAATTAGGTTAATTCCCGATCATATAAGTTCGATATTATTATATTTTAAATGATTTTACGAAAGCACTGAAAAAACGCGTTAATTGTGGCAAAAATCATCATCGCTATACACGGCCTGGGCAATAAACCACCGGGGGAGTTATTAGCTTTCTGGTGGCGAAAATCGATTGACGAAGGATTGCGGAACCTCGGTTTCCCGCGCCTTTATTTTCCGCTTGAGCTGGTATATTGGGCAAATCACCTGTATCCGGAAGCGTTAAACCCGAACGAAGCGGATCAAAACAACCCGCATTTTATACGAGAAATTTACCAGCCGGGAGCCAACTTCGAAAAAAAGGCGCCGCCTTCCTGGTGGCGAAACACTCTCCGGGAATACGTGGAAAAACAAGTCGACAAATTATTCTTGAATGAGAATAAGTCAATAAACTTCTCCTCGGTTTCCGATTATATTTTAAGGCGTTATTTTCGCGATCTCAGCATTTATTACGAAATCGACCCGCAGGCGCAGGATGGCTTCTTTTTAGATGCGAAAGAGCGTATTCGAAATACCTTAGCGACGACGCTGGAAGCCCACAAAGATAAAGAAATCATGCTGATTGCCCACTCCATGGGGTCCATTATCGCCTACGACGTGCTAACCCACTTAACGCCGCATATCGAAATCGATACATTTGTTACAATGGGATCGCCCCTGGGTTTGCCGGTCGTGGTGGGAAAAATAATTGAAGAACAGCGCAATCGGCTGCAATTTCTGAAGGTCAAAACGCCGGAAAATGTCGTTCGGAATTGGTATAATTTATCTGATTTGGATGATACGGTCGCAATCAATTACAACCTGGGAGATGATTACGAACCGAACTCTCGCAACATTCGGGCAGAAGATATTGTCGTGAACAATAATTACGAGATGAATGGTGAAAGCAATCCGCACAAATCATTCGGCTACCTGCGAACGCCGGAGTTTTCTAAAATTGTTCACGATTTTTTGCGGCATGGGCAACGCAAACCGATGGCCTGGCTATCGGATAAAGTGAACCAAACATTCGGCCCCATGGTAGAGGATTCTGCCAACTCACCTTTAGCAGCAGTTGGCTCTCTCGCCGGAAAGCTGCGGGAAAACATTGGAAAGCGGTTTGGGAAAAAGAGTTAGCCTAACAGTAATATAAATGTTTGGGTAAAACTTATTGATTTTGCCACTGATTCTCACTGATAAACACGGATCAAGATGCGATTTATGAAAAAACGACAAAATCTGTGCGAATCTGTAAAAATCAGTGGCAAAAATTCAACTTGTAATCGATATTACTTATCTCATCAATGTCATCTTTTTTGCCAAACGACGTTCGCCGATGGTTAACTGAATGAAATATACACCCGATGCAACGCCATTCCCGGCATCATCAGTGCTGTTCCAGATAATGCTTTTGAAACCGGTAGATTGCACTTCATTCACAAGCACCCGCACACGCTGTCCCAGGATATTATAAACTTCCAACAAAACATCGGCATCCTGCGGCAGGGCATATTCAATGGTCGTTTCGGCGTTAAAAGGATCAGGGTAATTGGCTCCAAGCACGATCTCTTCCGGTATCGCAGTCGTCTGATTCGCCATGAAGCTACCGGATGGAATATTCAGGATCGCAACGTCCCCGGGGATATCGGGGTGAATTTCCGGCTGTGGAACCGGCGTTTTTGATTCGCCAAGTTGCACAATTAGCTGCGGGCGATATTCCCCGGCACTCTCTTGAGAAGAAATTCGAACATCATCACTGGCTGACATTGCGAAGCTATAGCTGCCAGAACCGATAATAATTTTAGTGACATCGAATTCTACCCAACTACCTGGTTTAATTTGATTTACAGCGCTGATTTTATCACCCTTAACTTCCGGCGCAGTTATGTCGTTTAAATCCGTTGTCGTCCAGGTAGTGCGAGCGTTTTTAAAATTGTTGGAAACGGGGTAAAGCGATAGCTCTTCCTGGCTGGCTTCTTCCACAAAAATTTTCAACATGGCCGAGATAATGCTGTGATTTCCGATACTGTTGAGATTAAATTTCCAGTAATAGCGGTTTTCGGCTGAGGTTAAATTCGCTGCTCGCAAACCATCACTTTTCGGTGATTTGTTTTCCACCGCCTTATTTCTGCTACTTCTCACTTTTCCGGAGTTCGATGGTGTAAAAGCCATTTTCGCCGTTCCGGCCGGTCGAATCTCTATCCCAACGGCTGCCCAATCGACAGTTCTATTGAAGGTGCCATCCATCGCTACCGTTGCCGGTGTTTCGACGATTTGTTCCTGAATTGCCAGGGTTGCCTTGTCTCCGCCCAATGCGCCGTCTTGCACCACTTCCAAAAGCTCAGTGAAATTGTCCCCGGGAGTGTGGCGCCGATTTCGTAGTGCGATTGTGTTAAAAATATACCCGCCTTCGGTTGTGGTAGCGAAATCAAAATTGTAAGCATCACTATCCGTGCCGCCGCTGCAATCGCCATTCAATCCATTGGTGTTTCCGGAAACTATCATCCCGAGCGGAGTCGAGGAATCAACGCCCGAATAGCGCGATACGGCAATAATCGAATTGGAAGGGCTGCTGGCCAGCGTTGCCGATACCACATCATCTCCCGTAAGGCCGGGAGTTCCCATTGTCATCCAAATTTCCACGCCGGTCATGCTGCGGCCGGAGCACTGCGTTTTTACGCGTACCCAGGGTAATCCCAGGCCGCTGACAGAAAGCACATCCGTAAAATTTTTTGTCACAATTGTTGCCAGGTAAAAATCGCCGCTGACGGCAATAACCGGGTCAGCGGTAGAAACGACATCCATTTCGGTTGCCCCGCCGGTAACGGTTTCCTCGTATACCACCGGCCCGCTATTTCCGCCGCCGGTTTGCGGGCTAAAGTTTGCCGTAATGGTTTTATCCGAAAACATCGTAAAGGATTGCGGATTGTCGCTGCCATTGAGGTCGCCGCTCCATTCATCAAATTGCTGCCCGGTATCCGGGATTGCCGTTAGTGTAACAACCGTTCCGACCAGGTAACTGCCACCGGTCGAAGTTTCCTCCTGTGGCGGAGGATCCAACGTAACAGTGCCCGCACCATTTAAAGAAATATCAACATCAAAAAAGAGTTGTGGCAATTCCGTAAAAGCAGTGATTAAGGTTTTATCGGAATCCATTGTTATCGTGCCGGGATTTGCAAAGCCGCTCAAAGCGCCACTCCAGCCGCTAAATTGAAAACCGGCATCCGGGATTGCAGTTACGTTGACCACAGTACCAGCCGGATAGCTGCTACCATTTGAAGATTCTTGCGGCGGATCTAAGACGACTTCACCACCGCCAAAAACATGGAGTGTTAATGTATATTGCGGCCCGGTTTGCTCGCTAAAGTTCGTAGTAACGGATTTATCCGTGTTTATAACCAGCGTTTGCGGATTATCCGCTCCATTCAAATCCCCACTCCACCCGGAAAACTCATATCCGGAATCCGGAATTGCCGTCACTGTAACGACCGTTCCAACCAGGTATTCTCCGCCATCTCCAACAACCGAAATTGGTGGCGGATCGAGCGAAACACTCCCTTCTCCGTTAATGTTAACATTTAGCACATTTTGGCTCGGCGGTAATTCAATAAACCCGGCGATAATATTTTTATCAGCATCCATCGTGATCGATGTAGGATTATCCGCCCCAAAAAGATCGCCGGCCCAGCCAGCGAAACTTTTCCCAACACCTGGTACTGCGGTAATGGTGACGACGGTTCCTTCGTTATAAACACCACCGGGCGGACTTAAAACGACCTCTCCCTCGCCGATGATGGTTGTCGTCAGTGTATACGTTGTTACATTTTGCTCGGTAAAAGTCGCAGTGATGCTTTTATCATCATCCATCACCAGCGATAACGGGTTTTCTGTGCCACCGGCATCCCCACTCCATCCGCTAAACTCAAACCCGGCTGAAGGCGTGGCGGTGATGCTAACGGTCGTTCCATCTTCATACGTGCCGCCGGGCGGATCGATATTGATGGTGCCGGAACCAACGGTGCCAAACGAAAGCGTTCGTTGCGTGCTGCCACCACCACCGCTGCCGCCGGAACGTATCTCCAGGCCGATGACGGCCCAATCAACCGTTTTGTTGAAGCTGCCTTCAAGTGAAATGGTCGCGGGAGAAGCCACGCTGCGATCCATTACCGCTAATGTGGCAGCACTGCCGCCGGAGCCACCGGCAAGTTCAATATGCTCACTATACCCATCACCAGCGGTGTGACGGCGATTGCGCATGGCAACAGCACCGTAAACAATGGCAGATTCGGTTTCCGTAGTGATGTCGAATTGATAGGCGTTGCCATCCACGCCATCGGAGCAGCCGCCATCCAAACCATTGGTATTCCCGGCAACTGTCATCCCAAGCGGAGTCGAGGGATCAACCCCGGAATAGCGCGATACGGCGATGACCGAGTTTGTAGTGGCGTGGGTAAAGGCCGCGGAAACAATGCCATCACCATCGGCATTTCCGATTGCCATCCACACTTCCACCCCGGTTTGATCGCGCCCGGAGCATTGTGCTTTAACGCGATTCCAACTTAATCCCAGGCCGGTTACCGAAACCACATCGCGGCGGTTTTTGCTGGTGATGGCCGCCAGGTATAGATCGCCGCTGACAGCGCTGATAGGTGCATCAAGACTAACGATTTCCGATTCTATTGCGCTGCCGGTTTGGATTTCTTCAAACACCACCGGGCCGCCACCGCCGCCCGGAGTATCGGGATCGAAGGTGGCGGTTACATTTTTATCGGTATCCATAGTGATGGTTGCGGAATTATTGGTACCGCTTAAATCCCCGCTCCACCCGGAGAAGGTATTGTCGGGATCGGGAGTTACGGTTATCGTAACGACGGTTCCGGCCTGGTATTCTCCGCCATTGCCAACCGGGGTATCCGGCAGTGGGTCGAGCGTTACACTTCCTGCGCCAGCTAAGGTAATCGAAAGGGTAAAATGATCCGGGGGCAATTCCACAAAGTTTGCTGTAACTGACTTATCTGAATTTATGATAAGCGTTTGTGGATTTTCTGCGCCGCTTAAACCGTCGCTCCAATTAGCAAACTCAAAACCGCTATGGGGAATGGCAGTAAGCGCGACAGCGGTTCCTTCATTATAAACACCACCGGGCGGACTTAAAACGACCTCTCCCTCGCCGATGATGGTTGTCGTCAGTGTATACGTTGTTACATTTTGCTCGGTAAAAGTCGCAGTGATGCTTTTATCATCATCCATCACCAGCGATAACGGGTTTTCTGTGCCACCGGCATCCCCACTCCATCCGCTAAACTCAAACCCGGCTGAAGGCGTGGCGGTGATGCTAACGGTCGTTCCATCTTCATACGTGCCGCCGGGCGGATCGATATTGATGGTGCCGGAACCAACGGTGCCAAACGAAAGCGTTCGTTGCGTGCTGCCACCACCACCGCTGCCGCCGGAACGTATCTCCAGGCCGATGACGGCCCAATCAACCGTTTTGTTGAAGCTGCCTTCAAGTGAAATGGTCGCGGGAGAAGCCACGCTGCGATCCATTACCGCTAATGTGGCAGCACTGCCGCCGGAGCCACCGGCAAGTTCAATATGCTCACTATACCCATCACCAGCGGTGTGACGGCGATTGCGCATGGCAACAGCACCGTAAACAATGGCAGATTCGGTTTCCGTAGTGATGTCGAATTGATAGGCGTTGCCATCCACGCCATCGGAGCAGCCGCCATCCAAACCATTGGTATTCCCGGCAACTGTCATCCCAAGCGGAGTCGAGGGATCAACCCCGGAATAGCGCGATACGGCGATGACCGAGTTTGTAGTGGCGTGGGTAAAGGCCGCGGAAACAATGCCATCACCATCGGCATTTCCGATTGCCATCCACACTTCCACCCCGGTTTGATCGCGCCCGGAGCATTGTGCTTTAACGCGATTCCAACTTAATCCCAGGCCGGTTACCGAAACCACATCGCGGCGGTTTTTGCTGGTGATGGCCGCCAGGTATAGATCGCCGCTGACAGCGCTGATAGGTGCATCAAGACTAACGATTTCCGATTCTATTGCGCTGCCGGTTTGGATTTCTTCAAACACCACCGGGCCGCCACCGCCGCCCGGAGTATCGGGATCGAAGGTGGCGGTTACATTTTTATCGGTATCCATAGTGATGGTTGCGGAATTATTGGTACCGCTTAAATCCCCGCTCCACCCGGAGAAGGTATTGTCGGGATCGGGAGTTACGGTTATCGTAACGACGGTTCCGGCCTGGTATTCTCCGCCATTGCCAACCGGGGTATCCGGCAGTGGATCGAGCATTACACTCCCTGCGCCAGCTAAAGTAATCGAAAGAGTAAAATGATCCGATGATAACGCGTTGAACACAGCATAGATCGTTTTATCGGAATCCATAATCAGCGTCGCCGGGTTTTCAAAACCGCTTAAATCCACTCCCCAACCACTAAACTGAAAACCGGCTCCCGGAATCGCTGTAACTGTAACGGCTGTATTTTCCGGGTAGCCGCCGGTGGGCATTTCCGGCGCTAACAAAATACTACCGGAACCTAAAATATTAGTCGCAACAGTATAAGTTTGAACAGATTCCGTAAAGTTTGCGGTTACGGATTTAGCGGTATCCATGACGATAGTGGCGGGATTTTCTGCGCCGCTTAAATCACCACTCCAACCGTTAAATTGATGCCCCTGATCTGGTATTGCGGTTAACGTAACTTCCGTTAGCGCCTCATACTCTCCGCCCGGGGGATTCATCTGAATGATTCCGTTGCCGGTAATGGATGTCGCCAGGGGAAAAAACTCCGGTTCGGTTACATTGCCCGGTTTAATTTCCAGACCGATTGCTGCCCAATCAACATCGTTGCTAAAACCCCCTGCTAAAGTGATATTTTCGGCAGCTTCTGCGGTGTAATCCACAACTGTCAGGCTGGCTGCGCCGCCACCGCTGCCCTGGGTCATTTCGCTGCGCTCTTGAAAGCCGTTTTCCGGCTCGTGCGAACGATTGCGCATTGCAGCCGCTCCGAAAATGATCGCCCCCTGGGTAGATGCTGCGACATTGAAAACATAAGCATCATTATCGCTGCCGCCGCTGCAATTTCCGGATTCGCCATTTGTGTTGCCGGAAATGATATTACCAATTGGGCTTTCCGGATCGCTGCCGGCATAGCGCGCTACAGTTATCACGGCGTTTCCGATTGAGCTGGAAAAAGTCGCTGTTACAACCTCCGATGTAATGACCGTTCCCTGCGCCATCCAAACTTCTACCCCGGTTTGATTGCGGCCCGCGCATTGCGAGCGCACTTTTTGCCAGGATAACCCCAATCCGCTAACGGCTGCCACTTCCTTAAACGATCTGCTGGCGATGGATGCCAAATAAAGATTTCCATCAACGGCCTCAAGCGGAAAACTGGTCGATATTTGATTGGCATCGGAAACATTGCCGCTTTGAATTTCCTTAAGCGAAATTTCCGGGAGGGTTTCCACGCCGGTACCGCTTAAGGGAATATCCAGCGGATTCTCATCGGGGTCGTTGCTAATGATTTGCAAGGTAGCGCTGGCATCACCTAAAATCACCGGTGTAAACCGAACTACCAATTGATGCGTTTGCCCGGGGGCAATCGTAACCGGTAAACCGCCGCTTTCAATGGCGAAACTGCCAAAGGTATCGTTTAGAATTGTTGCGTCGTTAATCAACAAATCCTGGCTGCCGGTATTTCGTATTTCGAATGTTTTTAAAACCCCGCTGCCGGGCAGTGCCAGGCCGAAATCATGGTTGTTTGGTGCTACGGCAATATCTGCCGGGGGGATTAGCGCAAATGACGCGGTAATGCTTTTGGTGGTATCCATCAAAATTGTGGCGGGATTGGTTGTGCCGTTCAAATCGCCGCTCCAACCAGCGAAAGTATAACCGGAGTTCGGGATTGCCGTTACAGCAACAACGGTGGCGCTATCATAAACCCCCGCTGTGGAAGGCCCCGATATTGGCGGCGGATTTAGCGAAATACTGCCCAAGCCAATGGTATTGGTGAGCAAGGTAAATTTGGGAATATTTGCAGGGCGAATATCAATGACATTGTACCACAGTTCGCCTCGCGATTCATTTTCCCCTAATACCAATAGATCGCTGTTTTCATCCAAAACCTGATAGGGCGCGGAAACATTGTTAAAGGCGTTCGATCCGTTTGCGAGCACTGGCCGCCAATCGCTGGCAGCGACATTTTCCAGGCTGTCGCGATGCTGGGCAATGTAATGGATTTGATTCTCATTGGTTGCAAAGGCGAAAACCCGTTTATTGCTGCTATCAAAAGAAAGGGCCGGGCGGGTTCCGCCATTGGTTTCTATTTCGAAAACCTGCCAATTTGCAAAGTTATCGCGCTTTAGTAAAAAAAAGGAAGGGCCGCCATCGCCGAGTTTGCAGATCGCATATAAATTGTGGTTTTCATCGCGAATGATGTTTACGTGATCATCGGCGTCTAATTCCGGGTAGCCGCCGAACGGTAAATTTTCTTCAATCCAGTGATGCGAACTATCGACCGCCAGGGTGTCGGCAATGCGGTAAAAAGAATAATCCAAACTGCCGCTGCCTTCCCCGGCAAACACACCGATATTCCACCCGACACCATCGAAAAAGGGAATGGCATCCGTAAGCGCGCTGCTGGCATTGCCAACGGTAAATGACGACCAGGATTCCCCCCGGTCGCTGCTATACTTCGCAAGCAGTTTACCGCTGGCAGAAACGAAGATAAACAAATCGCCATCGTTCGCCTGGGTAATACTGGCCGGATCGTTGGAAATTGCGTTAATCGATACGCTTTTCGGAAAACCGGAATCAATTGACCAACCATGCCCGGTGTATGATAGCCGGTATACCAGCTCATGGGTAGAGAATAACACAAACAACGAGCTGTCGGAGGGATTCACGTGCATATCGACCTGGTCTTCGCTGTCTACTCCCAACGAGGTTACCGAAGACCAGTTTCCGTTGTTTAAGCTATCGAGAGTTAGGTTATAAATACGCCAGTTGTCGTTGCCGGAAGTGGAGCGAAAACATCCCCACCAATTACCATCCAACCAAACCGCCTGGCTTTGATTGGCCTTTTCGATGTGATCTCTAACCCCGCTGATACGTTGGGAATTTAATTCCAAAGAATTCGGTAAACTTTGAGCCACATTCACTGTGGAAAGGCTCAATAAAAATAAGGATAAAAAATAAAAAAACGATTTTAATCGGAGTTCCATCTCCTGACCCCTATATCTCATCCTGAGTGTAAATTCTTAAGGAGTGTCAAGCTTTAGCTTGACCATTGCCAAACTTCAGCTTTTACGACTGTCAAACTGAAGTTTGACACTCCCGGAAGGCAATTCTTAGCTCTGATTAATTATTTTGAAGATCTAATTACGAATGGGTTTACATAAGTAGAAAATTAACCAGCGATTGAGTAAACTTTTTGCCGGGAGTCACCTGGGAGGAAAGTTGTTTGTTAAAGAGGCAAAAAGTGTGGTGTATCAAGAAACCGGGGAAGATTGGAAAACAGATTTTGAGTAGACAGAAAGCAGTAGGCAAAAGTTGCTTACTGCTTTCTGTCTACTTTTTTAAATCACTCATACCGCAAAGACTTAACCGGGTTGGCAATCGCCGCTCTAACTGCCTGGTAACTAACTGTTAATATTGCGATTACCAATGCAATGGCTGTGGCAAGCAGAAAAACGCCAAAACCCATTTCGATGCGGTAGGCAAAATCGGCTAACCAGGTATCCATGGCGAAATAGGCCAGCGGCCAGGCAATAAGATTTGCAATCGCCACCAGTTTTACAAATTCTTTTGAAAGCAGCAAAATAATATTGGAAACGGAAGCGCCCAATACTTTGCGAATGCCGATTTCTTTGGTGCGCTGCTCGGCAGCAAAAGCGGCCAATCCGAACAAGCCCAGGCAGCTAATCAAAATTGCCATCAGGCTGAAATATTTAAAAATCTCCCCGATCTTTTCTTCCGCTTTATAGAGGTTTTCGGTATCCTGGTCGAGAAATGTGTAAACAAAGGGCGAGGAAGGCATCAGCGCTTTCCATTTTGTTTCCAGCACTTGCAAAGTGTTCTTTAAATCCGCTGCGGCTATTTTAATCGATAAAAATCGCACATATTTCGGGCTTGCCTTGATAACCAGCGGGGCAATTGCCTGGTGCTTGGAGCGGTAAAAAAAGTCTTTTGCCACGCCAACCACCTCCCCGGATTCATCCCAGAACCGATGATCTATCTCTGTCTCTTATACACATCTCCGAGCCCACGAGACTCCATTGCATCGC
>CAXHHS010000056.1:0-15538 GCA_964015645.1 uncultured bacterium | reverse complement strand
ACACCAAGAAGCTCGTCGGCAGCGTCAGATGTGTATAAGAGACAGCTGGTGTACCGACCAATTTATTGTGCAACGTACCCTTTCTGCCATCGACGAAGATAATGCCCGGCGCGGTACAATTTTCGGCGGCTTCTTAAAAATGCTTCCCCTTTTCATATTTGTTATCCCCGGCGTTATTGCCTACGCACTGTCCCAAACCGGGCGATTGGAATTAGCCGAACCGGACCAGGCGTTGCCCACACTTATCGGGGTTTTGTTGCCTGCCGGGTTACGCGGGCTGGTGGTTGCCGGCCTGCTAGCGGCTTTAATGAGTTCGCTATCTTCCGTATTCAACTCTTGTTCAACACTCATCACCTGGGATATTTACAAAAAACTCCATCCGCAAGCATCGGAAAAACAACTGGTTTGGGTGGGGCAAATTTCCACTATAATCTTGGTAATACTCGGGTTACTTTGGATACCAATGATGAAATTCATTTCCGGTCAATTATACCAATATTTACAGAGTGTGCAAGCCTACATTTCCCCACCAATTGCAGCGGTTTTTTTAATTGGAATTTTTTGGAAACGAGTAAATTCCCGTGGCGCAATTGCATCTTTAATTACCGGGTTTGTGCTGGGCATGGGCAGATTGGTAGCAGAATTAAGTAAAGATTCGCTTAGTGGCTTTCTCTACGCCTACGCAGATATTAATTTCCTCCACTTCGCCCTTTTCCTTTTTATTATTTGCAGTGTCGTTTTAATCGCCGTCAGTTTAATTTCTCCGGCGCCTTCGGATGAGCAGCTCGCCGGTTTGACATTTGCCACGGCAGAAATGACCAGCTCCGAAACCGCTACTGTCGCAAAATCCGATCCTGCCTGGCGGCGCAAAGATTTGCAATTCACATTTTTGCTATTGGTTATAATTGGAGTGGTATGGGTTTATTTTTCGGGCTAATACCGCTCATTATGCCTTACCGAAAATTGGAGGCAAGATTTGCAGCGTATAAACAATAAACTTAAGATGCCTTATTTTGTATTAGGGTTCATTTTAATTGTTGTATTAGGTTTTCTCTTTTATATCAATGATTTCTTTAATATTAAAAGCACATCCGAATCATCTGTTATAAAATTACGCTTTGTAGATAACATCTCAGCCGCCCACCAAAAACTTATTGAGCGGTTTAATACGGAATACCGGGGAAAAATTGAAGTAATACCTGTCGATTTACCGTTCGCTAAATTTAGCACCAATGAACGCAAGCAATTATTAGCGAAATCATTTCGGAGCAAAAATGATCAAATAGATGTGTTTACAGTTGATATTATTTGGGTACCGCGTTTTGCCCGATGGGGATATTCGTTAGAAAAAGATTTTTCGGTGAGCGAAAACTCTCAAATGATCGAATATGCCCTGGAATCTTGTTATTATGATGATCAATTAATTGCAATCCCTTTTTACATCGATATTGGGATGATGTATTATCGCCGCGACCTTTTACAATTATTTCCGAATAGTGAGGAATTAGCGGAAAAATTAAAGCGTTCCATCACCTGGGAAGAATTTATCGAACTCAGCAAACTTTACCCTCGCCAAAACCACCCTTTCTACCTTTTTCCAGCGAAAAATTTTGAAGGATTAATATGTTGTTTTATGGAGAATCTTGTGGGGGGAGAAAAACATTCAATGTTCAGGACGGATAGCATACAGTTAAATACTCGGGAAGCCAGAAAAGCAGTCGCCTTGTTGGTGGATTTAGTCCACAAATATAAAATGACGCCGCTGGTATCCACCCGTTTGGATGATGAGCAAAATTACCGCTATGCCTTAAAAAATGACGCTTTGTTTTTTAGAGGATGGCCGGGGTTAATGAGAAATTTTAAGAGTACACCGGATAAAGCCAAATTAAAATATCTTGAAGCAGCAGCTTTGCCGCATTTTGAGGGGGATCAGCAAGAATCAGTATTCGGTGGCTGGAATTTGATGATCTCCAAATTCTCTACCAAAAAACAAGCGGCTATCGAATTTATAAAATTCGTCTTAAGAGGAGAAAGCCAAAAACTTATGTTTGAAAAAGGCGGATATATACCGGTCAATCGAGCGGTTTATGAAGATTCTGTTTTTCTGCAAAAAAATCCGGGTTTAATGTATTATAGACAGTTGTTGAAAAATGGAATTCATCGTCCCTATAATAAAAATTATACTAAAATGTCTGATATTATTTCCTATTACCTGAATCTGGCTATTAAAAAAGAAATCTCTGTTTCCGAAGCATTAGATCGCGCTACCCGGGAGATTAATTCTCAAAATAACTTGATCAGGTAACCATGAAATGGAGAATTCTATGTTTCCGAATCGCACTATCAAAATATTATTAATTGAAGATGAAACGTTTGATGAGCGGCGGATTCGCAATACCATAAAGCCATTTGAGAAGTATATTGTTATTGGTGATGTCACTTCCGGCGGCGGCCACGCATTGGAGTTGCTCAAAAAGAATAAAAACCGCTATGATGTTGTCATCATGGATTTTCAGATTGCCGACAACATAAGAGGGGAAAACTTGATTCGAAGAATCAAAGAAATTGATCGAACGTTACAAATTATTGTACTTACTAAAATGACAGTCAATATTACCGATTTCGATTTTGCAAACCGCCTGCTGGAAGCGGGTGCGATGTGGTATTGTACCAAATATCCTAACGATATAGAAGATTATATTTATCAACCGACCGATTTTATTTTGAGCATCATTAATGCGTATGAGAAAAGCCTTTTAAAGAAAGAAAAACAGAAATCAAATTTAAAACTTACTCAAAATGTAAATGACATTCTTCAGAAAAAATGCATCATTGGAGAATCGGAAGCCATTAAAAACTTACGCATGCAGATTCAGCAATGCGCCCAATCGGGTACCACAGTTTTAATACGGGGCGCTTCCGGTACCGGCAAAGAGTTGGCAGCCGCGAATATTCATTATACCAGTTCCCGGCGCCTTGAAAAATTTGTGCCGATCAACTGCGGCAGCCTTCCGGGCGAGTTGGTAGAAAGCGAACTTTTCGGGTTTGAGAGAGGAGCCTTTACCGGCGCCCAGGAAAAAAAATTAGGTCTTTTTGAGGTTGCCGATAATGGAACTGTTTTTTTAGATGAAATTTCCGAGCTTCCTTTGTCTGCCCAGGTAAAACTATTAAGGGTTATTCAGGAAGGGGAAATTGATAAAATCGGGCGCACCGAAAGGGTGAAAGTGAATGTGCGAATTATCGCAGCGACGAATAGGAATTTAGAAGAAGCGGTTCGGGAAAATCGATTCCGGGAAGATCTCTACTACCGGGTTAATGTGGTATCGATCTGGATGCACCCTTTAAACACCCTTCGAAAAGATATTCCTATTCTGATTGATCACTTTATGCAAAAGTTCAGCGATAAGATGGGGCAAGAGGTGCCGGTAATTACTGAGGAGGGAATGCAAATACTGTTAGATTATCATTGGCCGGGAAATGTTCGGGAATTACAAAACGTGGTGCAACGCCTTTTATTTTCCAGGCAGAAAGAGTTAACGGAATTTCATACAAAGACCGCATTGGGGTTGCAGTTTCAAACAGCTTTGGATGACCATTCTTTGGATATGGCCATTTGGAATCCGGATAATATTCTATCGTGGCGTGAAACGGAGAGGATGTTTCGAGAAACGTATTTTAGATTTGTTCGCAAACATACCGCATCAGACGCAGAAGCAGCCCGCAAATTGGGTTTAGCGCCTCCTAATTACCATCGTATGTGTAAAGAACTGGGATTGAAATAAGTTCTTATTATTAAAATGATAGGATAGTATTATCAGTTTTACAATGGTTCAAGTTCAAAGCATATATTCCTTCTTAGAACACATCATTCCAAATTTTAGAATTTTCTCACTTGTTAAATCCCTGTAAGTTTAGTTTTTATTAGAGTTAGGGTCAATAGTTTATTGTTGGAATAAAACTTTTTTCGTAAGAATAATAAAAAATCAGGCGGCCTATTTTGATTAGATTCGATGGTATGATATTTGTGCTGATGGTTTAGATACATTCTAACCGAGGAGGCGTGTATGGATTTTTTGCTAACAAAAAACCGGATGTTTTGCAAGATTCTGAATGGCATTGAGAAGCGAGTGCCACAGGTTTTTAGAGCTTTGATGCTTTTTGTATGTGTAATAACCATCCCGGCAATATCTCAAGAATATGAATTGGTCTGGTCTGATGAATTTGACGGGACCGAAGTCGATACCACTAAATGGAGCTTCCAAATTGGCGATGCCTGCGACTTGCCGGTTGGCTGCGGTTGGGGGAACTTCGAACTCCAGTGGTATCGAAAAGAAAATGCCACTGTCAGCGATGGTAATTTAACGATTTCGGCAAAAGAGGAATCGTTTATGGGGGCCAACTATACTTCTGTACGGATGCGTACCCTGGGCAAGGGAGACTGGACTTTTGGGCGATTCGAGATGCGCGCCATTCTGCCGGAAGGCCAGGGGCTTTGGCCGGCATTCTGGTTGCTGTTTTCCGAAGAAACTTATGGCGGCTGGGCTGCCAGCGGGGAAATTGATATTATGGAATTAACCGGCGATGAACCGGAAACGATATTTGGCACCATTCACTACGGCGGCGAGTTTCCGGCAAATACCTTTACCGGCAGTGATTTTACCCTTCCGAGTGGAAAATTCTCCGACGATTTTCATGTGTTTGCAGTGGAATGGGAATATGGCGAAATTCGCTGGTTCGTTGACGACTCTTTATACGCCACCCAAACGCAGTGGTTTTCCACCGGGGGTATTTTTCCCGCTCCGTTTGACCACAATATGCATATCTTGTTGAATGTTGCGGTTGGCGGCACGCTGCCGGGGCCACCGGACGCCACTACAGTGTTTCCCCAAACCATGGTAGTTGACTATGTTCGGGTATTCCAGGTTCTGGGAAATGAAACGCCTACAGTTTCGATCACTGCCCCTTCAGAAAATGCCGTTCTTACCCCGGGTGAAAATATCCAAATAGCAGTGGATGCCAATGATATGGATGGTGAAGTTAAGAAAGTGGAGTTCTTCCAACAAGACGCCAAGCTTGGAGAAGACGTATCCGCTCCCTACCAGTATTTTGTTTTGGATGCCGCCCTGGGCTGTTATGAAATTATCGTGAAGGCCATAGATAACCTGGGCGGCGTCGCTTTGGATACCGTTAACGTGACGGTCGGTAGTTGCGGACAGGCGCCCTACCGGGTATCGGCAGCTAAAATACCAGGACAGATCGAAGCGGAAAACTACGACATCGGCGGCCAGGGTGTGGCCTATAACGACACGGATCCGGCCAACAATGGGGATGACGGTTATCGCGAAGATGAAGGCGTGGATATCGAAAGAAATCGCGATTTCGATTTTGGATTCGCTGTTGGCTGGACAGCAGATGGCGAGTGGCTGGAATACCAGGTCGATGTTCAAGAAACCGGGCAGTATTTGGTAGATTTACGGGTAGCTTCGGAATCTAATGGCGGAACCGTTCACCTGGAATTTGACGGGGTGGATAAAACCGGCCCGATCACAGTCGTCAACACCGGTGGCTCGCAGGAATGGACCACTATTCGCACCACGGGCGTTGAGTTGGACGCTGGCGTACAGACCATGCGATTCGCAATTGACCAGGGCGGTTTTAACATTAATCATATTGAATTCCAGGTTGATTCTTCCGACGCCGGCAATGGTGAGGTTGTGGTATTCGATGATTTTGAAGACGGCGATGCTGGTAACTGGCAATTTTTTGGCGGCGCGAGTGGCGCCAATGGCGGCGGTGGTGTAGCGGATGATCGCCCGCAAGAAGGAAATTACTACTTTACCACCGGTTGGACCGGTGCCGGTTCCGGCAGTGGTTTCTACGGTGGTTTCTTTAATAACATCCCTAATGATCAGCAATTAGAATTGCCAGGCGATCCCTGGATGAATGTTTATGTGTACATTGAGAATGCGACTACGACTGTAGATAGTTTTACCCTGGAGTTAACCGTGCGAGAAGATATCAACGGCGACGGCTGGACCAACGGTCAGGAAGATTCCAGGCGGCTGGATACCCGCTTTGGCGCATCAGACTTTAACGATAATTGGGTGTTGATCAGCGCGCCGCTATCCGGTTTTATGGATCTTGGGACTGGTGGCAACGGTTTTTTTGACGGCAACCTGGATGAAGTCGTGGTTGTGATAGCAGGCGTTGTTGGCAACAATCCTTCTGATATTAATATCGATTTTGATTTTATATCCTTTTCCAGCGGCGGCCCGTTGCCTCAACCGGCTGTGTTTGACGATTTTGACGACGCAGATGTCTCCGATTGGTCCTACTTTGGCGGTGCAAGCGGCGCCACGTTTGGAGGTAGTTCCGGAACAGATCATCCCGTTGATGGCAGCGCCTATTTTGCCCTGGAGGCAACCGGGGCGGGTTCCGCCAGTGGATTTTATGGTGGCGGGTTCAAAAACGTCCCCGACGATCAACAGCTTACCCTGCCGGCGGATCCCTGGATCAATGTTTGGGCCTACATCAGCAGCGCTACTACGGTCGATAGCTTTACCCTGGAACTTACCATTCGCGAGGATACCGATGGAAATGGCTGGACCAACGGCCAGGAGGATTCCAGGCGCCTGGATACTCGTTTTGGCCCCGGCGATTTTAACGATCAATGGACGCTCATTAGCGCACCGGTATCATCGTTTATGGACTTGGGTACTGGCGGTAACGGATTTTTCGATGGGAAGCTGGATGAATTTGTCATCGTGATTGGCGGTGTGGTCGGCGACAATCCTTCCGGCATTACCTTCGACCTGGATTTTATATCATTTACGAGCGTCGGGCCTATCGTGGGCATCGAAGAGCCGGTAAAGCTGCCCGGTATTGCCGATGAGTTTCGCCTGGGATTAGCCTATCCAAACCCTTTTAATCCCTCAACTACCATTCCTTATGTTATTGAAAAACCAACCCAGGTCAATATAGATATATTTAATTCACTAGGACAAGTCGTGCAAACGCTGGTTAATCAACGCCAGCCAGCCGGGCGCTACTCTATTCGCTTCGACGGCAGCGGCCTGTCTTCCGGTATATATTTCTACAGGCTTCAGGCAGGTCAGTTTATCCAAACCCGGAAAGTAACACTGATGAAATAACACTAGAGGAATTACCAATATGAAATCCACTAGACAATATAGCGTCTTTTATAATCTATTCCTGGCTATTTTCCTCTTGAGTATTTCCGTAATTGCCCAGGAATGGCAACTGGTTTGGTCTGATGAATTCGATAACCCCGGCCTGCCTGATGCATCCAAATGGGGATATGATGTTGGCGGGCATGGTTGGGGCAATAATGAACTTCAGTATTATAAATCTAATGACTCGGATAACGCCCGTGTGGAAAACGGCCGGTTGATTATCCAGGCACACAAAGAAAACTTCAGCGGAAGTGCCTATACCTCCGCCCGGCTGGTGACCCGCAACCGGGGTGATTGGTTATATGGCCGCATAGAGGTGATGGCCAAACTGCCAGCAGGCCGGGGAACCTGGCCGGCGATTTGGATGCTACCCACGGATTGGGTGTATGGCGGCTGGCCTCGGAGCGGCGAGGTTGATATTATGGAACACGTCGGTTTCGACCCTGGCGTGGTGCATGGCACGGTTCATACAGAGGCATTTAACCACAGTATCGGCACTCAACAGGGGCGCCAAATTAGTGTGCCGACATTTTCCAACGAATTTCATGAATACGCCGCCGAGTGGTATCCCCACAAAATTGATTTTTTTGTGGACGATACCCATTATTTTACGTTTAGAAACCTCGGCGGCTGGGAAAAATGGCCCTTTGATAAGCGATTTCACCTCCTGTTAAACATCGCTGTCGGGGGAACCTGGGGCGGCGCCCAGGGTGTTGATGATTCTATTTTTCCGGTGCAAATGGAAATCGATTATGTGCGCATCTACGAAGATACCAACCAGTGGCCCACCATCGCCATTACCAGTCCTACCAACAACGCTGTTCTGGCACCCGGTTCTAATTTAAGCATCAACGTAGATGCAACGGACCCCGATGGCACGATTCAGCAGGTTAATATTTACCAGGGAGACGCCATCATCGCCACGCTTACGGAAGCGCCCTATCAAGTCAATATCCCCAATGTTAGCGAAGGATGCTATACGCTAAAATCGCAAGCGATTGATGATCAAAATGGGTTGGGAGTTTCGTCAACCGTAAACGTTACCGTGGGGAGCTGTGCCCGGGCGCCTTATCTAATTGCCGCGGCGCAAATCCCCGGGCGGATTGAAGCGGAGCATTATGATCTCGGCGGGCAAAGCAGCGCATTCAGTGACACCGATCCTTCTCAAAACAACGGGAATTCATTTGGCAACGATTTCCGGATCGAAGAAGGTGTTGATACTGAGATATGTACCGATACCGGCGGCGGTTACAATGTTGGATGGATCGAAGCCGGTGAATGGCTGCGCTACATAGTTGATGTTCAGCAATCCGGCACCTATCAGATTAATTTTCGGGTGGCTGCCGCCGGCAGCGGCGGGCGTTTCCGGCTGGAGGTAGACGGAGCGGATATTAGCGGTTCAATTAACGTAAGTAGCACTGGTGGCTGGCAAAATTGGGTGACCAAAACCGTTAACAATGTGCAGCTTTCAGCCGGAACCCATACATTGCGCTTTGTTGCCGAAGCAGGCGGTTTCAACCTGAATTATATTTCTTTTGATGCTGCTACTGCTATCGAAGACAACGATCAATCGAGCTTACCTCTTCAATATCAGCTTGAACAAAATTTCCCCAACCCGTTCAATCCCACAACCCAAATCATCTATTCGCTGCCGGTTACCGATACAGTTCTTCTGGAAGCCTTTAACACCAGGGGCCAAAAGGTTGCAACACTGGTTGACGAGAAAAAACCGGCAGGCCAACACTCAGTTCAATTTGATGGGGGATCGTTAAGCAGTGGTGTTTATATTTACCGTTTAACCACCGCTAATTTTCTACAGACTCGAAAAATGTTATTACTCAGGTAAAGGAGAGGATGATAAAATGTATAAAGCGCTTATTTGTACTATAATTTTTATCTTTTTTATGACCTTTAGCGGATTGGCCCAGGGATTCCTAACCACCGACAACCAGCGAATTGTGGACGGTTCCGGCAACGAAGTCATTTTGAAAGGGATGGGGCTGGGCGGCTGGATGTTACAGGAAGGTTACATGTTACAGACCGCCTCATTTGCCAATGCCCAGCGTGAGATTCGCCAGAAAGTTTCCGACCTGGTTGGTGAAGAAAACACCAACGCGTTTTATACCGCCTGGCAAGATAATCATTGTACACGGGCAGATATTGACTCCCTGGCTTCCTGGGGCTTTAATAGCGTGCGTCTGCCGATGCATTACAACCTGTATACCTTGCCAATCGAAGATGAACCGGTTGCCGGCGAAAACACCTGGCTGGATCGCGGGTTTGAGCTTACCGACAGTCTGCTGGCCTGGTGTAAGGCCAATAACATGTATCTCATTCTCGATTTGCATGCCGCCCCCGGCGGGCAGGGAATGGATCAAGGTATTTCCGACTATGATCCCTCCAAACCCTCACTCTGGGAAAGCAAAGAAAACCGTGACAAAACCGTGGCCTTGTGGAAGCGGCTGGCGGAGCGCTATGCTGACGAAGAGTGGATTGGCGGTTATGACCTGATCAACGAGGTCAACTGGAATTTGCCAGGCAATACTTTACTGAGAGAGCTGTATATAGAAATCACCGACTCCATTCGCAGTGCCGATACCAACCATATAATCTTTATTGAAGGGAACTGGTTCGCCAACGATTTTACCGGGCTGACGCCGCCGTGGGACGATAATATGGTATACAGCTTTCACAAATACTGGAGCAATAATGACCAGGGATCGATTCAATGGGTGCTGGATATTCGCCGGATCTACAATATACCGCTCTGGTGCGGAGAGGCGGGCGAGAATTCCAATGTCTGGTTCCGTGAGGCCATTAAACTGTTTGAAGACAACAATATCGGTTGGGCATGGTGGCCGATGAAGAAGGTTGAATCGATTTCCGGGCCGCTCTCCGTTAACAAATCCGGCGCTTACCAGGTGCTGCTCAATTATTGGGAAGGAAATGGTTCCAGGCCATCGGCCACTTTTGCAACCAATGCCTTGATGGGGCTGGCAGAAGGCCTGAAGATTGAAAATTGCACTTATCAAAAAGATGTCGTAGATGCCATGATCCGCCAGCCGGGGAGTGATGCAACAAAACCTTTTGCGTATCACCCAATCCCGGGATTGATTTTCGCAACCAACTATGACCTGGGCACAAATGGATATGCTTATTGGGATGAAGTGGCGGCTACTTATCACCTCTCCACGGGTGAGTTTACTGCCTGGAATAACGGCTGGTCGTATCGCAACGATGGCGTCGATATGGAAGCCTGCCAGGATAGTGACACCACCAACGGCTATAATGTCGGTTGGGTTAGCGAGGATGAATGGATAAACTATACGGTTGAGATTGGCAACAGCGCTGCTTACACTTTGGTGATGCGAGTCGCTTCCAATGTGCCGACCGGGCGCTTCCACCTGGAATTGGATAATCGGCCCATTACCCAATCGATTTCAGTGAACCACACCGGGGGCTGGCAAAGCTGGACCGATCTCGAATTGCAGGATATTCCCCTGGAAGCCGGCACACATGTTTTGAAGTTGTATGTCGAGGCGGGCGAGTTTAATATAAACTACCTTGAATTTAGCGATCCGGTAGCGCCGAATTTATTGGATCCGGTATGTATATTCGCCAGAACATCGATCGATGGAGAGCAGCTTATCGCCTCCTTCAACAAAAAAATTGATCCGTCACTGCCGTCACTGCCCGGTGGATTTACCATTATGCGTAATGGAGACATTGTTGATTTTGACAGCTACCAGGTGGATGACAGCGGTTACCAGATTGAATTTACACTTCAGGAACCACTCTTTTTTAACGATGAAGTCTTGTTGTCCTATTCCGGCACGAATGTGATCGACATTTATGCCAAACCACTTCTGAGTTTCACGGATTTTGCCGTTGAAAATACCCAGCCGGAACGTAGTTTTATTCCCGGAAAAATTGAGGCGGAAAACTTTTCTCTGAATAGCGGTTTTCAATTTGAAACGACCACAGACGACGGCGGCGGACAGAACCTGGCTTTTGCGAACAATGGTGACTATATCGAATACCTGGTATCGATTGAACAGGCGGGCAATTATTCTATCGACTATCGAGCTGCCTCGGCCAACAATGGCGGGCGAATCAGGTTAGAGTTGATTCAAGATACAACCATAACGCCGGTTCACACAGTAGACCTGCCGAGAACCGGCGGATGGCAAACCTGGCAAACTGTCAGCGAGAGTGCCACACTTCCTGCCGGGGAATATACGCTAAGGCTGACTTCAATATTCGGTGAATACAATATAAACTGGTATAATTTTAACCTGTTAACCGGTATTGAAGATGAAGCCGGAATCCCATTGAGTTATGCCCTTGAACAGAACTATCCAAACCCATTTAATCCATCAACAACAATCCGTTATTCGTTGAAGGAAAGCGGGCTGGTTACCCTGGAAGTTTTCAATATCCTGGGAGAAACAGTAGCCACCCTGGTCGATAAACGGCAGAGCGCCGGAAATTACCAGGTTCTGTGGCAGGCAGAAAACTACAGCAGCGGTGTTTACTTCTACCGCTTTACTGCGACGGCATCATTCGAAGGCGGAGCGGACCAATTTGTAGAGACAAAAAAGTTAATTTTGATGAAGTAGTCTATTTTTATTGACAATCCGGAGGTTCCTATTGTTTCGATCTTTAGCCTTTTTCATGCTGATTTTGGGCCTATTGCTGAGCCTGGTATCCGCTCAAACAGAGAACGATATTATTTTAGCGCCTGATCCCCTGCGTCCTGATATCGTTGTAAATGACCTGCTAACCATTGAAAACCGCTCGGTTCGGATTGCCAAATCTCCTTCCGAAAAATACCTCTATTACATGAGAGATAACGGAGAAATTTACCAGGTGGATATCGACACTGCCAGCAAGTCGCGTATTTTTACCGCTGCGGATCATGGTGTTTCTTCCCCGCTTGGTTTTGCGGTTTCTCCTGACAGCGCTTTTTATGTTGCCGGAAATATAAGGCAAGGCGCACGAACCAGGGGAATCATCAAAAGAGCGAATCCGCCGGATTTTACATGGACAACTCTCGCACGAACAGAATTGTATCAATTGAGCAATACCGCTTTCGATCATTTGTTCAACGGAATTGCCATTAGCCCGGATGGCAGCGAGTTGTTTGTTAACAGCGGCTCGCGAACTGATCATGGGGAAACCCAGGAATTCAATGGGGCATTTCCTGATCTGCGAGAGGCGCCGTTGACATCGGCAATTTTTAAATTACCGATTGATGGCGAAGACATCTTATTACACAATAATGAAGACAGCCTTTTAACCACCGGGTATCTTTATGCGGATGGATTTCGGAATAGCTTTGATTTAGCATTTGCACCCAATGGCGACCTCTTTGCCACGGAAAACTCCGGTGACCGCGACGATGGCGATGAGCTAAATTGGATTCGGGAAGGGCGGCATTATGGTTTCCCCTGGCGTATGGGGGCTAATGATACGCCCCAACAATTTCCCGGCTTCGATCCCGATACGGACTTATTGATAAACCGTGGTTCCCTTTCTTACACCAGTGGATTTTTTTATGATGACCCTACTTACCCGGCCCCGCCAGCAGGAATTGTCTTTACCGATCCGGTTATAAATCTCGGGCCGGATTCCGACAGGTTTCGCAATCCGAGCGATGGCTCTATTCAGGACGCCAGCGACTTGGGAGTCACCCACAGCACTTTTACCCCCCATTTATCTCCGCTTGGATTGGTTTTCGATACCGAGGGAGCTTTGATTGAAGAATTTAACGGTGACGGCTTTTTGTTAGGCTGGACAGATACCGGCAGCAATTTATTTAACCCTTTTGGCGATCCGGGAGAATCATTGTTTCATCTTGATCTTACCAAAATCCCAGGGGAAGATCGCTATGAAGCCACAATCACCCGTCTGGTAACCGGCTTCAAAAACCCGATTGATGCGGTGATGATCGGCAATAAAATCTATGTGTTGGAATTTGACTTTGGCAGCTCCGCCAAAATTCAGGAAGTAACCCTCCCGGCAGTTTCTACCGCCATTGAGGAACGGGATAATTCGCCCCAACAATTTGTATTGCACCAAAACTATCCCAATCCCTTCAATCCTGCCACGATCATTGAATTTTCTATCGGGCAGCCGGGGTTTGTAACGTTGGAAATCATCAACAACCTGGGGCAAGCGATTGAAAAAATCGCTGCCGGGTATTTTTCAGCGGGTGATCATAAAGTTCGCTGGAACGCCGGAGCGTTGCCCGGCGGTGTTTACTATTACCGGTTACATGCTGCCAGTGGTTTTGAGGTTAAGAAGCTCATATTGCTAAAATAACCGGAAGTCGGGTATTCGTCAACATAGTGCCAAAAAGATAAAACAGGGGGTGTTAAAAAAAGGGGGGGAAGAGTGGCTATGCGGAGGATTTTTAATGATGCAGTGTTGATTTTCGATCAAGGGTGTCAGAAAACGACCGATTGAGGGGAAAGTCGGCCAGTCAAAAAAGCCACCAATTTTTGAGGATAGGAAAATCTTTTTAAGTTCACACAATATCTTATGTGAACGTAAGCAGATTTTTCGATCATAGCCCCCTTGCTTGTTCAACAAATTTCTGCCGGTGGTATGCTAAACATCTTCGGAGTATCGGTTTGATTGGCTGAAGGTACTTACCTCTGATTTGATCAAGTGAGTTTTTTATTTTGTCATCCAGCGTATTATATAACGGAGAAATTATAACTCTTAGTTGTTCATCAAAAGAAAAATATTTAGCATCGAAAAGCTTGTGATATTCACAGTAAAGAAAAATACCGTTTCGATAATCATTTGGTTTAACGTCAAAAACTTCGCAACAACAGTCAGGTATGATGTGGGCTGCTTCGTTTAAAGAACGCCCCCTCAAAAGAGCACCCTTGCCCCGAAAGTTTTCGCTTACATCTTTTCTAAATGCCGCTTGATACGTTCGAAGATTAACCAAACCTGCCTTTTTGATAGCTTCTTTGATTTTTCTCCCAAAGCATTTTTCACAAAAGTAAATTTCATTTACCGTATAATCAGTGCGAATCAATAATGCTTTTTCTACAATGTCATCGTAGTGCCCAACGATTTTTACACTGAGATTTTTTGTATAAGAATTTTTTTCTACGCTCATGCCGCTTGGGTATCCACTAATGCAATAAGCATCAATAGTGTGAATCTTCGCGCCCCTGTCTCCTGGTCGCTCGTGTTCGTGCATGTTTAAGACAAAATGATTCGGCTTTGCTTTTTTCAAGGCTGACAAATAAGCCTGATCATTTGCCCCAAATGTTCCACCAAAAATTTCTGCATTCATTCTTTATCTTCCCAAGCATCCTTTTCACACTTAAGTTGATGTATGTCTACTAAAATTGTATTCAACGTATTTTTAGATCCTTCTTTGCGGCCTCTTTAAGTTTCTTTAAACACTCTCCAACTGCCTCAAGATCATCTTCAATTCTTCGGAAGCGGTCATTTTCCTCACTACGTATTTTACTTTTGCGGTTTTCGTATGCTTTGAGTATTGCGAGGGCTTCTTTACTTAGATAAAATGAGGCAAGATCTCTGAGTCTCGCGTATTCACGGCTTGTGGTTCGCCACTCTTTCTCAAGTGCCCCCATTTGTTTCTCAGACCGATCCCGCAAGATTTGCTGATCATAATGCTGTGAGACATAAATTTTGAATCTATGCAACACTTCAAAGATGCTTGTGTAAGATTCTACCTTTTTTTCCCACCATTTCTCCTCATGAAAGCGGCGGATTGCGAGTCTTACTGTAATTAATGCTGAAAGAATCGCAATTATGGCGCCGGGTACGATCAACTTTATAATATCAGCTAAAAAATCGCATAGTAATGTTACATTATCGATAAGCAAGTTCGAAACATAAACAGAAATTTTACACTTCTACATAAACCGAAAAATGTTTTACCGATGTTCTCTGTCTACTACTATGAACCCAGATTAGGGATGCCAAAAGTTTCGGTATCAAAAAACCAACGATTCTTGATATATCAACTTTAAAACTGATTTCTTGATTCCTTTGCTTAAACGATATTTTACGACTACATTTTGTGGTTACAAGTCGAGGATAAAAAGTGTCTATTGCAATAAAACAAAAAATCGGTATTCAGGAATTAAAGAAAAGTCTTTCCCGAATCATCGACCAAATCAGCGAATCCGGCGAATCGATCACTATTACAAAACGAGGAAAACCAATAGCAGAGATTAACCCGATCTCTCAGGTGAACACAAAGGAATATATTCGAAAATATCTGAAGGGTTCCGTTATCCACTTCGAAGAAACGCACCACGATACTGTTGATGATTGGGAGATTTTGAAAGATT
>CAXHHS010000055.1:0-15760 GCA_964015645.1 uncultured bacterium | reverse complement strand
GCTCGTCGGCAGCGTCAGATGTGTATAAGAGACAGATTTTAGCCCACATTACCCGCCCGCATATCGCTTTTTTGGGCCAAATTCCCGGCACGGAAACGCTGCGCAATGTTCGGCGAGTGGATGATGCGAAAATTATTAGCGGCCTTATCATCGCGCGGATGGATGCTTCGTTTTATTTCGCCAATATCACTTACTTCAAAGACCGGTTGTACCAGGTGATCCAAAATCGCCAGCAATTAGTGAAAGCCGTTATTATTGATGGCAGCGGCATTCACAAAATCGATTCTACCGCCGAAACAGTGCTGCGGGAAATTATCGATGATTTTACAGCCGAAGGTATCGATTTATATTTCACCAATATTCGCGGCCCGTTAAGAGACCGGTTAAAACGTTCCGGGTTTTACAATAAGCTCGGCAGCGATCATTTTTTTGTCAGCAAAAAAAGCGCCGTGCGGCATTTTCAGAAAAAAACATCTGGATTACCGGTGGTAAGCAAAAGTGAAATCAACAAAGAAAAGTGATAACGTTTATCGCACACCCTTTGAAAGGTTCGAAACCTTTCAAAGGGTTTCTTGACTACAAATACACAGTATTATTCTTGAACAAACTCTTCGTATTCTGCTCTGATATCTTCAATTCGTTCTAATATTTCGCTGCTATTTTTTACATAATCTAACTTTTCAGCAAAAGTAAAGAATAGTTTAAACGCACTCAGGGCGTATCTTTTACCAGCCTTTGCTGCGGCTACTTTGCGAATAAAGAAATCCAGCAAGTATTCTTCAACCTGGTCTTCGTCGCAGTTTAAAATGCTGCTTTGGTGATATTCTTTCAGGAATTCGGAGAAAAATGGTCGCAGGCTCTGTAAATGCGACCGGGCCTGTGCGTCTGTTAAATTTTTATCCTGTAAATACCGCTCAAATAAATCCAGGGTGTTATTTTGGAACTCAAGGGTTTTTTGCAGCACGGGGTTGTTTTCATCAATAAAATCCGTATCCCCGCAATTTTTTTTCAGAAAATTATAGGATTCCGCTAAATCGGAATTTTCGCTTTGGTTTAACAATGATTGGACTTCTGAGGTATCAATATCTTCAGGTTTGAGAATCTCCTCCGAAATCGGCTTTACCGGGGCATCATCATCTATCGTTTCCTCGCTAATATCTAAAATCGGCTCGGTGTCAACCGGGGATTCCGTTTTAGAAATTTCCTCTTTTTGGGGGAAAAAGGATGCAGGTGACAAATCCTCTTCTTCTGCTCCGCTAAGTTTATCCAAAATTGAAGTATTTATTCCAACATCCGGCAGTTGGAATTGCGGTGTTTCAGTATCCTCACCTTCGGCAGCTTCATCGACGGCTGCTTTCAGCTCTTCATCGGAAAATTGTGCTCGTTCTTCTTCCGTATGGGCATCGGGTAAATAATAGATGTGGCGCTTTAAAATTAGATCGGCAAGTTCAGCAAACTCCATTGTTGCCCAGGATTGTTTGGTGTAGGCAATTTTTACATTTTCCAAAATCGTCTGGCGTTTTTCCAAATCCTGCTCATCAAACGCGCTGGTGAAGGACTGCATTAACGCAACCATGGACTGCATTTGTGGCATCGAGGTTGGATTGGCCATGTTGAACAACGGTTCAGTCACCTTTGCCATGGTTTCCATTTGTTCCATCATTCCCGGGGGAACACCACCCGGGGGCATACCGCCGGGTAAACCGGGAAACTGCGGAGATTTCCGGTTCGGTTTTTGCTTTTGAATGGTCTTTTTTAAAGAGCGCCGTTTTAATGCCTTTGCCTGGCGATTTTTCTGGCTTTTCTTTTTGTTCTTTTTTCCCATTATCGATTCCTTTGTAACATAAAACTCATCTGAAAAATATACACTCTGGCTTGTGAAGTCGCAATAAAAAAGGAACCTCAGTAAATAGGCTTTTAGCCTAAAAAATACACGAACAAAACGAAACGGTTAGTTAGCGGGTGTTTCTTTAAGCTTTTTGTAAAAGACATAAATATAATGCAGAGAAGAAACGATGATCGATATGATTGCCAGAATTTCCAACGGAAAGCGGAAAGCAGCGAGCGCTTCCACAAGATAGGCGAGGAATAAAAATGAGATAATGGATACCGCAATTTTGCCCGGCCAGGCTGAAGGCGTTACATACGGCAATCGTGAAACCAACACGAGGGAGCCAATTAAAATAGCCACATCGCGCCCGATAATTAGGGCGGTAATCCAAAACGGCAGTCCATATTCCTGGTACAATGCGATTATTGCGAGGCCAACGCAAAATTTATCTGCGATTGGATCCAATACTTTCCCCAACTCGCTAACCTGGTTCAACTTTCGAGCAAAATAGCCGTCAGCAAAATCAGTTACAATTAGCACGAACGTAAGTAACAGGGCGGCTTCGGTTAAGTGGTTTATCACCAGGTAATACAGGTAAAAAGCGCCAATTAGCCGGATAAAGCTTAGGAAGTTGGAAAGGGTAAAAACTTTCCCTTTTTCGATTAGCTTTTGCGAGAGCGTTGCTTGTTTTGTATCAGCTTTCATCATTTAACGCTTTTTTTATTGCTACGATTTTGTGAATTCCGAATGAGCCGTTTTCAATTCCTTAACTGCAAGCATATTCACAACGTTTGAATCCCCGGTAACAATTCGCCGGTGGTAATCTATTTGGCCAAGATGGTAAGCGAGGTGGCTCACCAGGTGTAAAATCCAATCTCCGGTTTCAACATGGAGGCCACTTATTTTTATCGGGTAAACGTTGTCGAGGTCGGCCTCTTTTAAATTTGCTAAAGCGGAATTTACATCTTGAACGGTTTTATCGATTTCATCCAAGAGTTCGGATCGAGGCACATCGCGTTTGGAAAATTCCGCCTCGCGGTCTCGGATATAACCGCTTTTGCCGATAATCGCTCCAATATAATGGCGTAAATTGCCGCAGAGATGTAACGCCAGGGTTCCGGTAGAATTTTTAATCCCAGGCAAAATTTCCCAAATACGGTTTTCATTGGGATATGCTTGCAATTGCCTGCGCAACCCGTCGAGTTCGCGTTCAATATTGTGAGCGATAAAGTCGATTAATTTCATTTGGTACTCTCTCATCATTTAAAACCAGGGAGTTTTTGCTGCTTACTCAACTTCCAAATCATACGGCATTAAATACAACGGCTCCCCGGCTTGAAAATACGGCAGCGCAACCACCATATTCCGCATTCCATCCGGCATGCCTTGCAGTTCGGGAATGATGTCGAAAACATCGACGGAAAAGCTGGTGTCAAACAATCTTTCGAAATACGTTTTCAACCTGGGATAAATAATCAACCTTACCGGGTCATCTACCGGGATACCGGCTTTTTCCTTCGCAATTTGAACAGCGGTATGAAAATCGCCCAATACATCCACTAACCCGTTTTGTAATCCTTGTTCCCCGGTCCACACCCTGCCCTGGGCAATTTTGTGAATTTCTTCCGGGGTGGTGTTTCGGCCCTCTGCCGCTTTGGTAATAAATTCATCGTAAAAATCCATGATGAATTTGCGAATGATTTCCCGTTGTTCAGCGGTAAAGGTTTGCGTTTCGCTAAATAGGTCGGCATTCCTTCCGCGTTTGACTTTTTCTTTTTTCAGGCCGATTTTATCATAGAGTTTACTCCAGGCAAATTTCCCGGCATACACGCCAATGCTGCCGACAATGCTGCTTGGATGCGCTACAATCGTATCCGCCGCCATGCTAATGTAGTAGCCGCCGGATGCCGCAACATCGGAGATGGAGACAATGACGGGCTTTTTCTTTTTAGCTTCTACAACTTCTCGCCAAATAATATCGGACGCCAGCCCGGAACCGCCGGGGCTATCGATGCGCAGAATAATTGCTTTTACATCATCATTGTCAGCAGCCTTACGAATGCTTTTTGCCATGCCGCCGGAGGTGATTAACCCGTCCTGCCCAAACTGGTCGGCGCCTCCAACAACAATGGTTCCGACGCCAAATACAACGGCAATCGTTTCTCTCGATTTAAGCCCCAGGTTGCTCGGCGCAGTTTTTCCATAACGGCCTAAGGAGACAAATTCTAATTCGTTATCCCATTTTTGCTTTAAATAATCTTTAAATTCCTGATAGTACATCAGCGAATCCAGCAGGCCGTATTCGCGAGCGGCTTCCATTGTGTACAGCCCACGATCAATATGGCGATGGATATCGGTTGCTTTTAAATTGCGAGAGACAGCGAGTGTATCGACATAGCGGGCATAAAATTCATCAAGGATGGAATTCAGAACCTCTCGTTGCGAATCAGACATGTTTTGGCGAGTGTAAGTATCCGGGGCATTTTTATATTTCCCGGAGGTGACGAAATCGGCTTCGATGCCAATTTTACCGAGCGTTTCCTTGAGAAATACTGGTTCGCTAACAAACCCGTTGATAAAAAGAATACCGGCGCCTGGTCCTACAATCGAATCGGCGGCGGTAGCGAGATAATAATCTCGATCGGCGGCGGCTTCCAGGTAAGCATATATCGGTTTACCACTGGATTTAAAATCGAGCAGGGCATTGCGAACATCTTCTGTTTTTCCCCATCCCATTGTTGCCGCAAGCGGACGGAAGAGGATGCCGTGAATATTGTTGTCGATTTTCGCCTTGCGAATGGCTTGTAAAATATCCTGGAGTGATGTTATCGAGGGAGTATCAAACACATCTAATACCGGGTCTTCCACCGTGCGTTCTGCAACCTGGCCGGAAATTATTAATTCCAGAAAAGATTCCTTTTGAATTCCCGGCGCTTTTTTCGAAAATCCTTTAAATAAAAAACTATAGAATACACCGGCAAATACCAGGCTGGCAATAATAATCAGGGTAATTTTATGCCATTCTTTTAGTTTCATTTACATCTCTTTCTACTTGTTGCATCCAAAGTTTAATCTCTGTTTTTAGCTAATTTAACATTGTCAAGCTATGGCAAATAAGTATTGCATGTTGTGTCGTAGATGTTACGTAAGCTGTTGTTTTTTAATGCAATACGAAACACGCATCACGCTCTTTAGAGCGAACTGAGCACACCGGCAATCGTAGCTGTCATCATCGTTGCCAGGGAGCCGCCGAGAACGGCACGTAAACCATAGCGAGCTAAATCGGAACGCCGGCTGGGCGCGATTGGGCTAATGCCGCCAATTTGAATTGCGATGGAAGCAAAGTTAGCAAATCCGCACAACGCATAGGTCGAAATTAATCGTGCCTTTTCGGAGATCGTCGCTTGAAGCTCACCTAAATGAAGATAGGCGACAAACTCATTTAAAACAACCTTTTCGCCGATTAAACCACCAACAGTTAGCGCATCATTCCAGGGAATTCCGATAATCCAGGCAAGCGGGCGGAGGATATATCCCATAATCAACGATAAACTGAGCGGCTGCGGTAAAGAGTTGTTCAGGCCGGTTGTTTCGCCAAGCCATTTTAATGGCGCGTCAATCAAGTATATCAACGCGATGAACGCCAACAACATGGCGCCGACATTTAATGCCAGCTTTAACCCGTCGGCAGCGCCATTCGCCGCCGCTTCGATAACGTTAGAAGCGGTTTTTTCCACATCCATTTTGACGGTGCCTTTGGTTAACGATTCTTCCGTTTCCGGTATCAGAATTTTGGCAATAACGATTGTCGCTGGTGCCGCCATAATACTGGCGGATAGCAAGTGCTTGGCATAAAAGATACTTTTTGCTTCATCACCGCCACCCAGAATGCCGACATATGCAGCCAAAACACCGCCGGCAATCGTTGCCATACCGCCAACCATCAACGTTAACAGCTCCGAATGCGTCATTTTCTCGATGTAGGGACGAACAACCAGCGGGGCTTCCGTTTGCCCGATAAAAACATTGGAAGCGACAGAAAGGGATTCCGAACCGCTGATATTCATTGCTTTGGCCATTACCCATGCCATTGCTTGCACTACTTTTTGCATAGCGCCTAAGTGATAGAGAATGCTCATTAGTGATGAGAAAAAAATAATCGTCGGTAAGGCATGAAAGGCGAAAATAAACCCCTTTCCGGGGTCCCCCATTTCCGGCCCCAGCACAAATTTTGTTCCGTCATAGGTAAAGTTGATGACAGTTACAAATATTTTGCTCAAAGCATCGAAAACCATGCTCCCCCACGGCGTCAAAATGACCATGATTGCAAAAAAAAGCTGCAAGCCAATTCCAATTCCAACCAGCTTCCAGCTAATCGCATTCCTATTATTGGAAAAAACAACTGCAATTCCTACCAACACCGCCAATCCGAAGATACCGAAAAGAATATCCAATAGCAGGCCTCCTGTTTTTGCGTGATACGTGTTAGGTGTTGCGTATTACGTGTTTTTTCCCGTATCACGCAGCACCTAACACGTTAAACTGCCCTAATTCTCTGAATTAGTATTCACATTCGCTTTCGTTTTTTTAGACGAATTATTTTCTTCCTGCTGCTCTTCCGGCGGTTCAAAGCAATTTCGGCAGCGGGCTTCGTAGATGTTTTGGGCGCCGACCACTACACGGCTGGTATCAGTAGATGTGCGGTATGTAAAGGTCGCCGGGTTTCCACAGCTTACACAAATTGCTTGAATTTTGGTGATGTATTCCGCCATCGCTAACAATTGTGGAATTGGTTCAAATGGGATGCCGCGATAATCCATGTCTAAACCGGCGACAATCACCCGTTTCCCCATATTGGCCAGCTTTTGGCAAGTTTCGATCAAATTTTCATCAAAGAATTGTGCTTCGTCGATTCCGACAACATGGCTTTCTAACGATGCTTCTAAAATTTCCCGGGCGTCTTTTACTACCATTGAAGAAATTTTGGATTCGGAATGAGAGACGATGTGATCTGCGCTATAGCGATTGTCTATTTTCGGTTTAAAAATTGCTACCTTTTGCCTGGCAATTAAAGCGCGTCGTAGCCGGCGAATTAATTCTTCGGATTTTCCGCTGAACATACACCCGCAAATTACTTCAATCCAGCCAAGATTTCGTTGAATGATGGGAACCATGGAACCTCTCGTTGTTTCGTTTCAATATTTTTGCTGCAACTATTTTATCTTTAAAATAGCTTAATGGTTGAAAGATTATATGGCTGTTTTTGACAAGGGAGTCGTTGAGCCATGTAGTCAATCAATTATTCCTCCGCCAACAACTGTTCAATTTTCGATTTGATGATGTCGATTGCAATAAAGTTCTTACCGCCATGCGGAATGATAATATCAGCATATCGCTTCGAGGGTTCGACAAATCGCAGATACATTGGCCGCACGGTTTTTTCGTATTGGTTTAAAACCGATGTGATGCTCCTACCGCGTTCTTCAATATCCCGCCGTAGGCGGCGAATTAAGCAAATATCCGGGTCGGTATCGATATAAATTTTAATATCCATTAAATCGCGAATTTCCGGGATAGCTAGAATTAGAATGCCTTCAAAAATGATAATTTGATGCGGGCCGACCCGGCGAGTTTCCGCTTTACGGGAGTGGATTGTATAATCGTAGATGGGGTGTTCGATTACTTCTCCATCAAGCAGCCGATTGAGATGTTCAACCAATAAATCGTGGTCAAACGCATCAGGGTGATCAAAATTGACCTTCGCTCTTTCTGCAAGCGGCAGGTGTGCCAGGTCTTTATAGTAGGCATCCTCCTGGATCGCAATCACTTTTTTTGACCCTAATGCATCAAAAATGGTTTTTGCCACCAGGGTTTTACCCGATCCGCTGGCGCCAGCAACGCCAATCAAAATCCCCTTTTTGCTCATACAAGGGTTTCCATTTATTTGTGAATTTCTATTTTGCGATGAGAAGATACGACAGGGGGATCGAGAAATGCAAGGTTTTATTCAATCGTAGTTTAGTGAAGATGAGAAAAAATTGAGGCGCCGGGCGGATTCGAACCGCCGAGTGGAGGTTTTGCAGACCTCTCCCTTAAGCCACTTGGGTACGGCGCCTTTAAAAAGGTTGAAGGATAAAGAGAAAAGGATAAAACAGCAACTTCTAATTATCCTTAATCCTTTACCCTTCATCCTTTAACAGTGGAGCTGAGGGGAATCGAACCCCTGACCTCTTGAATGCCATTCAAGCGCTCTCCCAATTGAGCTACAGCCCCAATAACTTACCTTTAAAATTGCGGGCAGAATATAATAAAACATAACTCTGTTGTCAAATCATTTTAATGAGATTTTATGTTTCGCAAACTAAATTAAGTTATTGAAAATCAAAGAAATTAACCTATTAATTTATCGATTAATTTCTTGACAACACCGGAACAGCTTATTATTTTTTCCGCGTTAGGCTGGGGTTTAAGGCGTTTTATATAAGCAGATCAAAATTCCGCCTATTAATTAACATCTTAATTTCATTTTTTTAGGAGCAATTTGTTATGTCAGATCGTATTACCGGGACTGTAAAATGGTTTGATGCCAAAAAGGGATTTGGCTTCATTTCTACTGAGGATGGCGATGATATCTTCGTCCACTACTCTTCAATTAATACCGACAACGAGGATAGTAGTTTCCGTTCCCTGGATGAAGGCCAAAAAGTAGAATTTACAGTCACAGAAGGCTCAAAAGGGTTACAGGCGCAGGATGTCGTCAAAAAATAGTAACGCGGCTTATTTCCCAGGTGTTTGCGGCGTTCGCTTTAGAACGCCGCATCTTTTATAAGATTTCCCTAAACCGGCTCCGAATAAAGGCTTAAAGAAGCGAAAACGGTAATGAGTATTCTACAAAATATTTTAATAATTTTTATCCTTTGTTATTCCACATTTCAATTTTTTGATCACCGTTTATCTTTCCCTTCCAAGTTTTTTGTATCCTAACGTAAGTTTTTTCGATATATAATTTGACCAAACCATTAATAAATTCAGGAAGCACATCCCATGCAAAAAATTAGTTTTCCATCCAGAACAGGGTTTAAGCAGACGTTAAAGCGTCGCGTTGATGAATATTTCGCCGAAAACCAATTATCAAAAACCGGTGGCTGGAGAATGTATTTGAAGACCGCGATCATCCTCGTCTGGCTTTTAACCGCATATTTGTTATTGGTATTTTTTTCAACATCATTTATTATGGCAATTATTTCCGCTTTTGCTGTTGCACAGGGATTTGTGCTGGTAGGATTTAACATTATGCATGACGGAAACCACGGCAGCTATTCCAAAAGCAAAAGGGTAAACCGGATTATGGGATTAACCCTGGATTTGGTTGGCGGCAGCAGTTTGCTCTGGCGGCAAAAGCACAATATTTTACATCATACCTATACCAATATTAATGAAGTTGATGATGATATCAACTCCGGCGGTTTGCTTCGCTTTAGCCCGGAGCAACAGTGGCATTCCTGGCATCGTTTCCAGCATTTTTACGCCTTCCCTTTTTACAGCTTGATGACGCTGGTTTGGGTCGGCTTTAACGATTTCAAAAGATTCTTTACCGGCCGAATGGGAGATTTCAAATTACCAAAGCCTACGCCATTCGAAGCGACTTTGTTTTTCCTTACCAAGATATTTTAGGTCGGTTATATGTTGGTGTTGCCAATGTTTTTTCATCCCATTTTATATGTTATATTAACCTTTCTGGGCATTCACCTGGTGCTTGGGTTAACCCTGGCGGTTGTATTTCAATTGGCCCATGTTATTGAAGGCAACACCTTTCCTGCGCCCGATGCAAAAACCGGGAACATTGAAAATGAATGGGCAATCCATGAAGTGGAAACCACCGCAAATTTCGCCCCCAAGAGCAAGTTTGCAGCCTGGTACATGGGTGGGTTAAATTTTCAGATTGAGCATCATTTATTTGCAAAAATTTCGCATATACATTATCCTGCAATTAGCAAAATTGTTGAAAAAACCTGCAAGGAATTTTCAGTATCCTATATTAGCTACCCGACGTTTCGCTCTGCGGTACTGGCTCATTTACGATTTTTAAAGAAGTTGGGCAAAAAACCCAAAGCTGCTTTTTCATAATAGGAAAGTACGTGATGTTAAGAATCACCTACCTGATGATCGCCATTGTTTTGTATTCGTCGGGCTGTACCGTTGAGACGTCTATAGATGATCCACAGTATGTAGCCGAAATTCAAGAGTGGCAACAGAAGCGCTTAAAATCTTTGAAACGTAAAACCGGTTGGTTAAGCTTAATCGGCCTTCATTGGTTAACGCCCGGGGAGAATACGATTGGTGCGGATACTTCCAACATGATAGTACTCCCTGCTGATAAGGCGCCCGGGCGTTTAGGGAAATTTATTTTGAAGGATGGTGAGGTGGCTTTCGAATCCCAACCGGGTACTGAGGTTTTAAACGATAGTAACATCGTAACCAAAACGATTGTTTATCAAGATTCGCAGGACGTGCCGATTCTTTCTCACGGTTCTCTGAATTGGTTTATTATTAAACGCGTTGGTAAATTTGGCGTTAGAATTCGCGATGCTGAACATCCCGCAATTGCCGCCTTAAAAGAAATTGAGTCTTACCCAATCGATAAATCCTGGCGCGTAGAAGCGAAGTTTGAAGCTTACGATCCCCCAAAAACAATCCCAATCGATAATATTGTCGGTTTTACCAGCGATGAACCCTGCCCCGGCGCGCTAATTTTTGAAATCGATGACCAAACCCATCGCCTGGATGTATTAGATGCGGATGATGAGTTTTGGCTGATATTTTCCGATGCCACCAGCGGCTACGAAACTTATGGCGCCGGACGTTATCTCTATGTAAACAAACCGGATGAAACCGGCAAAACGTATATCGATTTCAACAAGGCTTATAACCCGCCGTGTGCATATACGGAATTTGCAACCTGCCCTTTGCCGCCGTCGCAGAATAAACTTTCGGCCAAAATTACCGCCGGGGAGAAATTTTCGAGTGAGTATCATTGAGCAGGCAGCCGCGAAATGGTGGCTGTGCTATAGGTGAGTAGGTAATAGGCAATTTACGAATTTGCTTATTCCGCCGGTATGCCGTTGAGAACATCAGCTTGAAGGCACTTTCTTCGACTCCTCATCCAACCTCAACCCTTTGGGAATGATCACCCGGTCCAAGATTTCGAAAGAAAACTGCACCAGCAGTGCCAGCAACGCAGCCGGAATTGCGCCTTGGAGAATCGTCTCGGAATCATTCAAACTAAGCCCGCTGATAATCGGTTCTCCCAGCCCGCCGGCGCCAATTAACGCTGCTAATGTTGCGGTTCCCACGTTTATGACAGCACTGGTTTTGACCCCTGCTAAAATCGTTCGGGATGCGATTGGCAAATATACTTTAAAAAGCTGTGCAGTTGGCTCCAGCCCTAATGCAGCGGCAGATTCGCGCAGCGGGGCGGGAATGTTTTGCAAGCCGGTAGCTGTATTGCGAACAATCGGGAGCAAACTATAAAGAAACAGTGCTACAATTGCCGTTGTTGCACTAATGCCTAAAAATGGCAGCGGTACTAACAATGCCAGCAACGCCAGCGAAGGAATGGTCTGAATCATCCCCGTAATCCCCAATATAAATTGGCTGAGCGTTCCCGGGTAGCTGGCACGAATGCCTAATGGAAGGCCAATCAGTATTGCGATTAGCATCGAAATTCCGACCAGCAGCAGGTGCTGTGCTGTCCAACCGGCAAGCCGGGAAAAGAAGGATTCCGATTGAATATCAACTGCCTCTCCTGAAATTTCACTAAAATATAATGATACCGCCTGCGAATAATCATTCGTTTGTTCTGCTGCGGCATTCAAGCGAATCATACGGTTTTCATCAATCGTGTTTTCGATTTGCTGTATGGCGGCTAATGCTACCGGATCAATATCCAGCCGGTAAAGGAATACCGCATTGTATTTCGGAAAAAAATTACGATCATCCGTCAGCACTTGCAGATCGTATTCAGCGAGTTTCGCATCGGTGGAGTAGGCATCCATAATATCGATTTCGCCTTTGCGAATTGCCGTATATCCAAGGGCGTGTTCCAATCCGCGAACATTTTCCAGCGCAAGGTTATAATAGGCGGCCATACTTCGCCAGCCGTCCTGGCGGTCGAGGAACTCGTGATTGACGCCCACTGCCAGTTGCAGATGATGTCGCAAATCGCTAATTTTATAAATACCCAATTTCTCAGCGGTTTTTCTTGGTGTAACAATTGCGTAGGTATTATTAAAACCGAGCTTCTCCGTCATCCCTACGCCGAATTCGGCAAGTGCAGAGCGCATCTCCTCCGGCGTCAAATCCCTCTCCGATTTCAAAATTACTTCTTTGATGGTGCCGGTATAATCCGGGTAAAGATCGATTGCGCCGCCAACCAATGCTTCCCACACAATGACGTTTGCCCCCATTCCCTGGCGGTGTTCGGCGGAAAAGCCTGCATTTTCCAGGGCTTTTTTCACGATCTCTCCCAGCACATAGGATTCGGTAAAGCGCTTGGAGCCAATTGTGATTTGTTGAGCGTGAACCGTTTTGGATGACAATAAAAATATGGTAGCGAGAAGCGTATAAATCGTAATATATAAAGCGTGATGCGTAATACGTGTGGATAATGTTAGCCGGCGATTGCCATTCGGCATCAAACAATTTCTATCAAGTTTGTCCTGATTCTTAAGCGTTTTCACAGCTGAATAAGGCTCCTTTGAGCGTTAATAAATTCTGTAACAAATGGGTCTTCCGGCTGTTGGCGCAAATCACTAATAGAACCTTGTTGAATAACTTTACCATCTTTTAAAAGAACAATCCGGTCGCCCAGGAAAGCCGCTTCCGCCATATCGTGTGTAACAATGATAACCGTTTTCTGTAATCGTTGGAAAATTTGTTTTAACTCATTCTGTAACGAGGCGCGCACCATTGGGTCGAGGGCACCAAGCGGCTCATCAAGCAGCAAAACATCAGGATCCAAAAACAGGGCACGCATTAAACTAACCCGCTGCCGTTGTCCACCGGAAAGTTCTACCGGGTAACGATTCAGGCCGCTTTTGGGGAAATGCGTTAACTCGCAAAGTTCTTCTAATTTTTGCTCCATTTCCGATGGTGCTTTTTTCAAATGCCGCGCCATCAGCATAACATTTTGGGCGGCGGTTAGGTGTGGAAATAAACCACCATCTTGAATAACATATCCCATTCTGCGGCGTAATTTAAGCGCTGTGCCCGGGGAAACCTTTTCTCCTTTTACAAAAACCTCGCCGGAAGATGGAATTAGTAGGCCGATTATTAAACGTAATATCGTGGATTTTCCACAACCACTGGGGCCAATTAATACTGTGGTTTTTCCACTTTTCAGCGCTAGATTAACAGAATCCAGCGCTGTAATTTCGCCATACTGTTTACGGATATTTTTAAGCTCGATGTGATTTAGCGGTTTCAATATATGCTTTCATAATTAACAACAAATCGCCTTCAGCTATCTCTAAAAAATAGTGAATGCAATGCAACGGTGTATACGCTAACGGTCTATAAGGTATTTATGCGGCTGATTTAGCGAGAGCTTTTAGCGTTTTTCCAATAATACGGGGAATTTCAATTGATCTATCCATAAGAAGCAATGAAATCGAGATCATTAGGAGGGAATTGCTAACCGAAACCTGCTTAGATGACATTATCAAATAAAGTGTTTCTGTGTTTATCGATCCAATTTTCGAATATACTTCTTCTGGACTCAAATTGTTATGTTCTAGAAGGATACGAATGATACGGCACAAAGCCTTGTTCTCTTCCGTGTAGCGATCCATTTGTTTAAATTCTTCAGAAGTTATCTCTGGTATATCGGAGGTATCTGGATTGAAGTCATCCGGAAATTCTGTTAAAGGTTTATCCGGCAAGTCCTGTACAATTTCATCAAGTGTTTTATTTATGATCTTTCCCAAATTTATTACGCTCGTTTTTTGTTGCTTTTCTCGCCGAGATAATACGAATTAGATAATCACTCGGCATTGTATATATTACTGCCAAAAAGCGGCCATATTTATCAAAACCAATTGCTTTAAATCGTGGTTCATCATGATCACCCTTATCAAAGAAAAACCGATAATCCGCGGAAAATATGCTTGCAGCTTCGTTAAATGTTATGCCATGCTTATTTTCATTTCGTTTCGCTTTTTCTTCATCCCACTCAAACTGCATTGATTAAGATATTAGACTGAAAGCAGCAAATCAAGACCTTTCTCTACTAACGCTTCAACCAGGCAACCGTATCTCCCCATAATGTGCCGGCAAACTGCTGGCGAAAAATTCGAAATACCCGATTTTCTTCACCCCAATATCCGCCGGGGCGATATGATCATGCTTCGTATTCTGGCTGCCATACCAGCCATTGCCGATTCGGTATTCACCAGCGGTGCTTCTTCGGCTTTCGTGCGATAAATTGTTGCTGTTAATGGAAAATCATCAAATGCCGGAATGGAGATTCCTTTTACGCGACTTTCTGTGACCTCTGTTACCGGCTTTCTTTTGAATTTCATTTTTTCAATATACCTATTTGTTGTCCCTGCTTAACTGAAAGAGGGCCGAAGCGATCCTTTTCCAGGAGCAAAATAACAAGCGATCCACCGTACGCAAAATGCCCGACTTTTTCTCCTTTATATACATCTTGTCTTTGTTCGCCGGTAACGTTTTTGAACTTATCTTCAAAGGTGACAGAGCCTATGGTATTTAAGCCAACCGGCACCATTGCGATATATCCGAAGTTTTTTGTCTCAAAAATAAGATACCCGTGCAGAAACCTTTCAAAAATACTAAAGTCTTCATTATAGCCGAGATTGGGATTGCTGACAAAGTCATAAAGCATCGGAATGCCGAAAAGACGCTCCCCAACGGTTTCATCGGATTCTACAACGACGCCCGATACCGGCGCATGATAGTGATGATAACTATCCGGCAGCAAGAAAAAAGCAATTGCAGTTCCTCCGATAAACCGGTCAACATATTCGGAATCGCCTAATAGCTGGTTCAAATTCAAGCTCATTCGGCCTTTGATCGGTATTTGGGTATCGGATCTTAGATCATTATTAATAATGGTTACAGGCCCATCAGTTGGCGATACGATGACCGAATTATCGCCGATACCGGAAATTGGCCGAACGCCCGGTTTCAGGTTTCGAGTGAAGAATTCATTGAATGATTTAAAGCCCTCTTCCGGCCATATAAAGTCATCATTATTTAAAGACTTATCGGCTAACCATTCGCTAATTACTTCAACAGAAGCCTCGCTATCCATAAACTTTCCTCTTTCTTCGACAAAATATTTTGTCCAGCTCAACCCCGGTTCTTCCAAAACAAATTTAAGTCCCTGGGGATTTCGATAATACAGTAGTGAGAATTCCAGTATTTTGTTTAACCCGTTTTTAGTATTCGGCAAAAAGTAGAACCATTCATTCAAAAAATGGTAAAGGTCATCCATATCTTTGCCTCGCCATGGATTTGCAGTTCCATTCGGCAAGTCTTGAAGATTTTCAAAGGTCAACTCAAGCTGCTTACTAAAGTTTTTGTCGGTAGCAAGTAGTTGCTTTAACCGTTTTACGGGTGGGCTATCATCCTGCGCATATCCGGCGCTTAATCCTGTTAATCCAATGAATATTATAGATAATAACTGAATAAATTTGGTAGTCCTCATTTTAATTCTCCATTGTTAGATTTCTAAGTTCGGTGGCGTTTATAACTCATTTATTTTTAAGGTGATATAAGAACTCAATTTACCATGTATGTATACCTTCTGTGTAATGTAAGATGACATAGATGTTACAATTGTACGGTGATATAGAATTGCACAGTATGTGTAGTAACTTATACATTGAAAACTAGCAATGTATGTTG